>JAZALG010000023.1:0-9904 GCA_036229545.1 Planctomycetota bacterium
TGAGTGCGTGTACGGCATAGAAGGGCGCCAGGAAATTGGGGTGTTGGCGGAAGAGGAACTGCCGCGAATTCAGAGCGGCTGACGGATGAACTTCTATGGCGAGGTATATGCCGAGGGCGACGCCGCACAACGCCACAAGGGAGGCGATGAGTACGGGGGCGGCCAGGAGTGTGCGCCATTCTTGTGCTGAGGGTCTTTTCCAGGCTGCCGCCAAGGCGAGAAGCGCCGTTGCAACACACCATGACCAAGACGGCTGAGCGTGCAGAGGATTCAGTCCTGTTGCTGTGGCGTAAGTTAGCAACATCAAGACGGTGAGGACGCAGAGGGCGATAGGTGCTGAGAGGGAAATGCCCCGCCGGTGATTGGCAAGTTGGAGAAGGATCGCGATTATCCCGAGGGTGAAACTCATAGACGGCGTCAGAAAAAACAGAGCTCCGTCGAGGGCAGTTGCGCCGAGTGAAAGGAGCAGGAATTGAAATGGCGTACTCCAGCGGCGTGAGGTGACCCGGAGCCAGAGTGGGAGAGTGAACGCAAGAGCTAGATACATCGGGGTGAAAAGTGGGGGGACCTCTTCTCGGATGACGGTGATCGACATGTGGGGGCCAAGGTGGGATGCCCCAATTGTGATGAGCGAGGCAAAGGCCATGCTCATGGCCCAGTGCTGTGACTTCAGGGGGGGGTATTGCGCTGGCCGAAGGCGTTGAAGGCAGAGGCCGATGATGTGGCCGGCGAGAAATGTCAGGCCACAGAGCATGAGTGCTGAAGGTGTGCGCGCGTCAACAGCGGTACGACCCACACTGACCATGTAGGCGTGTGACCCAAAAACGAAGGCGGACGCCCAAAGTGCAAGGGTCGCACAGCCATAAAGAAAGGGCATGATCGGGATTCACTGGGGGTGAAGATGTGCCTGATAAGACTGCATAGCAGTATCTATGGTTTGGATCTTCCCTCAGAGAGCCGCCAACGCAAAAAAAAAGCGATAGGGTCGACTCCGATTACGGAGCCGACCCTATCCTCCTCCCGTCAATCCTATACGCGAGATCCCTGGGCCCGATCCCAGTGGGGTCTCAGGATTGAACGTCCGAAAAATCCTCGGCATAACAATGCATAACAAGTTCCGTGCCAAAGTTGCTGTTGTGTCAGAAACCGGTGTAAATCGTTGTTTTGAAGTTGTTTTAAAGCATCATGCTGGTGGCCGTCGTGTGTGCGGATCTCAATATGGGGTGTAATGCAGGTCTATTAGGGCATGCAAACAAATAACTAACATCATAAAGCATGACATATAAGCAATTTATAACACATAAATGCCTGACACACCTGATGTGGCTGACTGCCATTTTGGGCATGGTCTCCTGTGCAACGGTACATTCTGTCCGGGTAGGCTCTTTTGACCGGGATTTGGATCAATACTGGGCATTACTTGAAAAGGGGGACATCGGGGCCTTGGAGGTGGCATTCCCGCAATTTGAGGAGGGCGTTTGGCGTGAGCGATGCCATGGGGACCTCATTGCGTTGAGAAATGGGAGAGCTGCCGCAAGACGGTGGGCTGAGGGGCGTGGAGCGTGGCTTGAGGCCCGTTTCGATGCGTCGAGGGATGTTGCACTGTCCAAACTTCAGCAAAAGACAGCGCTCGACAAGCTGGATGCGGTTGAGTTTCTTGAGTTTTTGAGAAGGAGTACTTCCAGGCGATTTACCGAGGAAGAAAAACAACGCGTGGGACGGCTCCCAGTGGGTGCACTTGAGGGGCAGGTGATGGTTGTTCTTTCGCTGCTTCGGGGGGGTGACCCGACTGAAGCCAAAAAATATTTGGCTCAGGTAGAAGGGGACGGTGCTCGCCTGCGTATGGCTTGGAGAAACTGGGAGGCAGCGACGGGTCAATGGCACCTGGTTGTTGAGGGTGTCTTGGCGGACCTTGCTGACGGGATGGCTGTCCCGTCGACTCTTGGTCTCGCAGAAGCCGCATTGACGAGTCTTCCAATGGAGGACCTTGAGCGTCGCATGCTGGAACAATTGGGAAGAACCCCTACAGAAGGAGTTCATATGGAGCGGGCGGTGGCAAAGTTAGAGGGCCAACTCCTTGCCCGTGCGGGAAGATTTTCTGATGGGCAGGCGCGCCTTCAGGATGTCGATGTGCTTTTGCCTGACGAGGAAAAATTGATTCAACAGTGGGCCCAATGGGCTGGGGGAACTGCGGGGAATAATTTGCGTGGCATGGTTGAATCTGATGAAGAGCGCACTACAGGAAGCGCTCTCTTCGCTACTCGCGTGACTCACGAATGGGACTTGATTGCACGCCGCACTTATTCCGACGAACTCAAGGGCGATGGTGGCCTCGACTTTGATGAGTTTTTAGGTGAGCTTGATAATGGAGTCCTGCCAATTCCCCATGCCCCACAACTCACTCTCCTGCCTCGCCAGGACTACGGCATTTTTGGCGAGATTCTCAATGCCTCAGGTTTGGAACAGACACTCCCGGGGATTTTTGTAATGAGCGGGAAGGGCCTTGGCTTGCCTCCTGATCTTACGGCCTATGAAAATCTGGGACGTCACACGAGAGATGTCGAGGAAGAACCGTTTCAGTATGACCAGTGTTTTGTGCGGGGGGTGCTTGTTCCTTCTTTTGTGATGTCGATGGGGCTTGGTGTGGCTGGGGCGGGCGTGGATCGGCTTGTCTTTCTCGACTTAGATGTGATTGAGCGATCACAGCGATATGTGGAAATGGCATTGAGGCGCTGGGATCTCGAAAGTGTCTCCGACAAGCCACTCCCGTTAATGTCGCGACAGCAGCCAGATGACATGAGTGACCCCCTGGATGTTGCTCTCAGGCTCCATGCGGAAGCGGCAAGAGAAGGGGGTGATGCATATCCTGAGCGGGTTCTTGAGACGTATCGCCTCCACGAAGAAAAGCACATCCTCGATTTTCATGAGTTTATGAGGAGGGGAGTTGCTGGCCGATTTGCGTTACTTATTCAGTCGGGACTTTCCCCACAGGCCATCCGGGCAACGATTGAGCGACGGGCTCAACTTTATGCCATCCAACGATGTAGTGACCCACGAATCGCCCTTGCTCAGGCCATCGAGTATCTGCCCGTGGAAGGGCCCCTCATGGCGAGTGAACATGCTGTGGGCTATGCATCCGTGGTTAAAGATATGATCGAGATGCTTTTGAGCGGTAAATGGAATGGCGCCCAGTCTTTGGGTGAACTTGGATTAGATGGGAACCGTTCCATTCTGCAACAACTCCACCGGCTTGATCGGGAAACCATCCGCGCGCTCGCGACATCCTTCGGCGACTGAGCGAAAGCCCTAAACGGCACCCTGTTGCAGAACGATGACCTTCACGGTCCGGAGAAGGATGGAAATGTCCAGGGCTATGGACTTGTGTTTGATGTACCACAAGTCCAACTGCAGTTTGATAAAGGCATCATCGAGACTGTTTCCGTAACTGTGGTTGATTTGAGCCCAGCCGGTTACTCCAGGCTTCACAGAGTGTCTTTGGTGGTAAACGGGGATTGCGTGGGTGAGGTTGTCGACGAAGACAGGGCGTTCAGGGCGGGGACCCACAAGGCTCATCTTGTTGGTGATGACATTCCAGAGTTGCGGGAATTCATCGATTCGCATTTTGCGTAACCATCTTCCAACGCGAGTGATGCGATGGTCGTCCACCGAGGCCCATACAGGGCCACTGCGTTCTTCGGCGTCCTGTCGCATGGAACGAAACTTTGTGACAGTAAACGTGGAACCGTCCTTGCCCACGCGCTGTTGCCGGTAAAAGACCGGTCCGCGACTGTCCAACTTAATCGCGACCGCTGCGAGCAACATGACGGGAAAGACAAGAATGAGGCCCAGAGTGGCTATGAGTAAGTCGAGGAGCCTTGGAAAAATGGCTCCTCTTGGAACACGGTTTTCGGGTGCGTGTGTGTCTCCTGCGATTGAAAGAGGAATTTTTCCGGTAATCAGTTCGTAGTACTCGTCCGCGTCCGTTATTTCGATGTCCTGCTCTTTGAGTGCCAAAAGGACTGTAGGCGAAAGATCAATATCCGGTCCGACGACGAGCCTCTGGAGTTGCCGCTCTCTTGCGATCTCAATCAGTCGATCAGGAGGTCCCAGAGTGATTGGTCCATGGTCGATCTCGCAAATCCGCCCGACAAATTCAAAGCTGCCTTTCGGGTTTCGTCGCACCTCTTCGGTTAGAAGACTGGCTTCTGGACCGTTTCCCATGATGGCGATTCTTTCGGCGAGATGACTCGATTTCAGCCACTTCGGCCACCAGATCCGAAGGCCGTAGCCGGTAAGAAATGCAGCGCCTCCACAGGCGATGAGGAGAAGAGGGTGAACCTGAAGCCGTGCCAGCGCGCCAGACATGAGAAAAGTACGGTCGGCCATCCCCATGAGGAGATGAAACAGGGGAATGACGATGATGATCACGAGACCGCTTTCGATGAGCCGAGTGACGACGAGTTGAGGTCGTACGATGACCGTCCATCGGTAGAGATCTCTCATTGCGAAGACAATTTGGATGCTGGCGACGACTAAGAAAGACCTTCCAAAAACGAAAAACCCCTCGTTTGGGTTCAAGAAACCCACGTCTCCCCCAGGGAGGAGAAGGCTTTCCAGTAGCGACCTGGCGTGGGCGACTGGCAACACAACGAGGAGGAGGACAATCGTTTCAATGCCAAACAGAATGGTTTGTATTGTCCGACCGGTCATCTTGCCTTAGGCCTTCAATGCGCGTCTGTCATCATGGATTCAATTGCGTCAGGATCACTGGGCGTGGATGAAGACAGTTTTACTGCACCTTCATGTGTCATCAGATAGTCATCTTCGATACGAATGCCGAGGTTTTCTTCTGAAATGTAAATGCCCGGTTCGATGGTGAAGAGGCAACCTGGCTCGATGGGGGCTCCAGGATGCCCAACATCATGGACATTCATTCCAATCCAGTGTCCCAGTCCGTGCTTAAAGTAGGGGCCATACCCTCTTTTGGTGATGTACTGACGAGCGACACGATCGAGATCTCTCAGAGTCATTCCGGGTTTTGCTGCAACTTCCGCCGCATGTTGGGCTCCCAGAACAATGTCATAGATTTCTCGCTGCCGTTTCGTGAACGACCCACTCACGGGGACGGTACGGGTGACGTCAGCGGTGTAATAGCTGACCTTTGCCCCAACGTCCATGACCACCAGATCGCCTGATTCCATCTGCTGACGGTTGGCATTGTAGTGGAGTGTTGTGGTGTTGGCTCCCGACCCACAGATGGAGGCAAAACCAGTGCGTTGGGCCCCGAGTCGGAGAAAAGTTCCTTCGATAGCCCCTTGTACCTGGTATTCCCATGCTCCAGGACGAATTTCATAAAGAGCATTTCGAATGGCCGCACAGGTGATGTCGATCGCGGCCTTTATGCAGTCGATTTCGTAGTCCGACTTCACCATTCGGAGAGTAATGAGTGCGTGTGCAAGATTTTTCGTATCAAGTTTTACGCCATCGGGGAGTGCAATGGATGGGGTTGCAAGCGAATGGATGATTTTTGGATCCCATGTATCCAAGACAGGATCCATTGCGATGAACCGGAGCGACGCGCCTTCCTGCGATGAGCCCGACACAGGTGTCAGGGCCAAGGTACGCATGAAGCCAGTTTCTATCGCGGCTTCTCGGCCGGGGCTTAGCCGGTGACCGTTCCAGAGTTCATAATTTGAGTCATGTGGGGGGAGAAGAAGAACTTCATCAACGATTTTCCCCTTCTCATCGACCTTCATTCCAAAGGCAATGTTGGGGATCTCAACGCCTGTGAGGTAGTAGAAATCGTCTTCTTGGAAATATCGATCGAGGTCACTGCCGGAACCACATTCGACCCACACGACACCTTCTCCAATTTCTGCGGCGAGGCGCATGCGTCGAGATTTCATCTCGGCTGCTGTGTCGAGGACCGGAATCGAGACGTTTGGTTCATGGCGGCGGGCCTGTAACAAACCTTCCCTCCCTCCGCTCAGAAGAGTCGCTTGGCTGGCTACCTCTTGGAGAGGCAACGCTTCACAGGCACCGAAAAGAAGCATAAACAGGAGACAAAGGTTGCTACGAATCACCATGTCGGAATTCCTTCAAGTGGGGAAAAGGTTCTTCTGCAATTCTTGTTCCGATTGGTCGTCCGGCGAGATTGAGATCAACACCCACAAGGATCAGTCGCCAAGGGGCTTCCCATAGTTCCCGTTGCGTGAGCCATTGACGAACTGCACGAAAGACCTTTGCCGTTTTTTCCCGAGAAATCGCAGGAGGCCTGTCATTGGCACTGGCTTGAGCGGTGTAAACTTCTGCAAACACAAACCCATCACTATCTCGTGCGACGATGTCGATTCCAGATCGCCGAGATTTTACTTCAGTCTCGACGATGGTGTAGCCGGCAGCACGCATGGCTTCGATGGCGATCGCGTTTGCCCGCCTCTCCTGATCTGCCGGTAAATCGGACATGGTCGCCGTCTTATGTTTCGGGAGAATCAGTGTTGTTGCCGGTGATCACCGAATTAATCGCCGAACGCAAAACGCGGACTCGTGTGTCGCCTTTCTCGAACTTCAATGTAAGTTCTTGTTCATGTACGGCGGCAACTGTGGCGTACATGCCTCCGGTGGTAAGAATGCGATCGTTTTTCTTGACCGCGAGGAGCATGGCCTCACGACGTTTTCGCTCCTTTCGCTCGGGACGAATCACGATAAACCAGAGAATGGCGCCCATTCCGAGAAACATTGGAATCATGTCACTGAATCCAGGAGGAGCGGCAACAGGGCCATCTTGACTAGGGATGAGCGCATGGAAAGTCAGGAAGAGGAAGGTCGGGCAGATGGGAGGAATCATGAGTGTGTCCCTAAAGCGGAGACTTCGTAGATGGGTGCATCATAGGCGTGGGAGCGTCTGTCGGACAATCCTTCGCGTGGAGTGTTAGAGTCGCCACTATGACGAAACGAACTCTAGTTGCGATGAGTGGCGGTGTGGACAGTTCTGTTGCCGCCGCGATGCTCCATTCTGATCACGAAGAGATCGTGGGGGTGTTCATGCGCAATGGAATTGTGGGAGTGGCTGGACATCGATCGTGCTGTTCCCTCTCGGATTCGAGAGACGCCCGCGCTGTTGCCAGTCGCCTCGATATTCCCTTTTACGTTCATGACATGTCCTTGTCCTTTGCTCGGTTAATGCAGGATTTTTCTGAGGACTATGTTTCTGGAAAAACACCCAATCCCTGCGTTGTATGCAACCAACGACTTAAATTTGGCGATCTCTTCGACCTTGCTGATGACCTGGGGTGTGAAGGTGTTGCCACGGGACATTATGCGCAAATCCGAAATGGTCGATTGCTGCGCTCAGTCGATGACAAAAAGGACCAGAGCTACTTGCTCGCTGGTTTGTCGCCGACCCAGTTGTCGAGGGCTATTTTTCCTCTCGGAGCAATGAGGAAAGAGGAAGTTCGGGGCTATGCGCGATCGCTCGGATTCAATGTGGCAGACAAGCCGGATTCGGTCGACATCTGTTTTGTCCCCGGGGGTGACTATCGCGAGGTGGTCGAGGAGCGAGTGGGCAATCTTGGTAAGAAAGGATGGATTGTTGATCAAGAAGGGACTCCCTTGGCAGAACATGATGGCATTGGCCGATTTACCGTTGGACAGAGGAGGGGGCTTGGCTTGGCCATGGGATATCCGGCCTATGTCACCTCGATCGATCCAGATTCGGGAGAAGTCGCGATTGGACCGTCCGACGCTCTCTCCTGTTTGTTGTGCCACGTTGAAGAAGTGGTGTGGCAGGGTGACCTTTCTTTACCGGCGCATGTGAGCGTGCAACTTCGCCATCACCATCAGGCGGAGCCCGCGGTCATTGAATCTGTTGAGGGGAGCACGGAAATCGTGGCGATCCATTTTTCTGCGCCGAGTGTTGATGTGACACCGGGGCAATATGCTGTCTTCTACCAGGGGGATGCAGTGCTCGGTAGTGGGCGAATCTCCCGAAAGCCCGTTGCAGAGTCTGTAACTGCCGGGGCAACTGCGGAGGACGACCGTGACTGAAGCAGCGGGCGATGGGGGAGAGCGGATTCGTTTCTGCAGTCAGTGTGGGGAGCCAGTGTCTTTCAGTGAGGCACGCTGCCCGAGTTGCGATCACACCGATGTAATCGTGACACCTGAAGAGCCCACGCCGTCTGGACGTGTTTGTCGTGAGTGTGAAGCACCGTTGGCGTTGACACTGCTTTTTTGTCCTTCCTGCGGAAAACAGCAGTCACGAAGACTGCCCGCCAAGGGAGAGGTAGATGAATCATCTGTGGAAGAGACGGTTCCTCTGGAGCGTTGGTTGCTGGCACTCGCTGTTTTGGCCCCACTCCTTCTTCTCGCGATTCTTGTCCAAATGTGGCTGGCCGGCAGGACGATCTGAGTAAAGGGGGTCAGGCTGGTCCGCTTTTGTCAGCGACCTGCGCGTCGCGGATCCGGTCCTTGATCAAGGCAAATCGAGAGTCATTGCGAAGGTGATGCAAGTCTTTGTCTTCCATGAGGAAAGGAAAATCGCGGTACCCTAGGTCGATGGCCGTGAGAAGTTCCCGACAGGCTCCGTTGAGATCACGTGTGAGGGTGAGCGAACAGGCAAGGTTGTACCGATACGTCGGGTGGTCTGGGTCACGGACGACGAGCTTTTTGTCAATATCCAGCCCCTTTTTGTAGCTGCGGAGTTGGGTATAAGTCTGTCCGAGTTGAAACAGGTGCTCGTCGTTGCTCGGCTCTCGTTCAATGAGTTCTTCCAAAACGGAGGCTTCAAAGAGGAGATGCGCCCGTTTCAGCCTCTGTCCGAGTCTCGCTCTTCGAATTTTTGGAAAAGAACGTCGATTTGGTGGTAAGGAAGGCATGGGGTTCGTTCGTCAAGAGGTGTGCTGGCTACCGATGGAGTGAGGAATTTGCGACGGTACGGCTCGTGTCGCGGTTCACATGATATCGGTTGCTGTGCATTTTACGGGCAAGTTGCATTTTAGGGGTGTTTTTTAAAGACCTGCAAGAAGAAGCAGACCAAGCCATGAAGATCTACTTCTGTGACGGTTGTAATGAAAGCCTGCCTTTGAGTGACATCAAGGCCGGGCTTGTCACAAGCATCAAAGGAAAACTCTTCTGCAAGAACTGCATTCCTCCTGGGGGGGGCGGAGGAGAGCCTATCGAGACTGTTGTGAAGAGTCGGTCTCAGCCAGTCCTCTTGGCCATTGTTTTCTTGTTGGTGGCACACACGGTGTATAGGGAGTTTCAGGCTGGCTCACCCAGTAATGTCGGTTATGGCGAAACGAGTAGCGAGATCGCAGGCCGAGATACTGACAGTCGTTTCGGTAATCTTGAGGATGATGTCTCGAGTCTACGAAGAGCAGACACTGAGTTTGACCGTCGTGTGGATTTCTCCCGTAGTGAAACAGAGCAGTTGCGGACGCAGATGATCGATGTGTCACGAGTCATTGATCAGGTCGGGGGCGAGATCGATCGCTTGGCCCGAACCCAGGCAGAAACAGGGCAGTTTATCGAACGGATGAATCTGCTAGAAAATCGCGCAGAAGTGATCAACGGTCGGATCGACACTCTGGCAGATATGCTGACTGATCTTCAGGACAATATTGCACTGGGGTTGGCTGCGGCTTCGGAGGTATCTCCGGGGATGGGTTTTGCTCCGAACGATATCGATCCCACTGTGGCTGGTGAACTTGAAGAGTTACGCAAGCAATTGCTCGATCCGGATGCGGGGCAGCGATTTGATGCCGTGAATCGAGTGAAAGACGGGCGCATTAAGGAACTTGCGGGAGATCTTCTCCTTGTTCTGACTGACGAAGATCCTTTCGTCCGCATTCAAGCGATGGAAATCCTCGGAGATTTCGGTCATGCCGAAGCAGTGCCACACCTCTTG
>JAZALG010000024.1:0-5221 GCA_036229545.1 Planctomycetota bacterium
CGACTGCTTCTTGATGAGAGCCGCGTCCACCTTTGCCTGATAGGCAGCCGGGTCTTCCACGAATCCATCAACACACCCTTCACAACAGAAGCGGAACAACCGCGACTGATAGACATGGTCGACAACCTCATCTTCAACGAGGGGTTCACCGTCCATGACGAGACAGGTGTCGAAGGGATAGCCGCTCTTCTGTTTGTCAATTACTGCCTTGTTGAGGATCGCCAGGTATTTCGTCGGATCGGCGACCATCTTCTTCACACAACCCTTGCAGCAGAGCGCGACAAGTTGGCCCTCCTGGTCGTGCAGGATAGGTTCCAAATCAAGAGGCTTGCCAGTGACAAGGCAGGTCGAGAGGGGATAGTTGGGCAACTGGACCGCAACATCGCCCACAGCCAAGGCAGGCGTGGCCACCACCCCTGAGAAGAAAAGGCTGAGCAGAATGGGCAACATGATCGAACTCCATAGAAAAGAAAACTGTTTGGAAGTCCACTTTAGCGAATGATCATCTCCGTCGCCGTGGCGTCAGGTCTATCTCAAGTTCTTTTTGCTTCCGAAGAGGTAGACTTTCGTCCTTCTCTAACACTCACCCTGCGAGAAAATCACCGTGAAGTGCGCCGCTGTGAGCACCACGAATCCTGACGGAATGGATGCTCTCCCCGGGCTGTGCAACCGGTTAAAGCAGCAGTTGAACGGGAAAAATCCAGATCTGGTGATGGTGTTCTTTACACCCCATCATTCGGGCGAAGCCGAACACTTCAGAGAAGGCATCCTCCAGGCACTCGAACCCGACGTCATTCTCGGAGGACCCGGTGTCGGCGTCATTGGCGAATCTGAAATCGAAAGCATGGCCGGCCTGGTGCTCTGGGGAGCGTGTTGGCCCGACGCCATCATCGAACCCTTCCATCTCGAAATGGATGAAGTCGACGGGGAACCCAGTCTTGTCGGATGGCCCACCGAAGTTTCCGACGGTGCAACTGCAATCCTTCTCGCTGACCCCTACACGAGCCCCGTGGATCAGGTGATCTCCGGCCTGGGTGAACGGTTTCCAAAAATGCCGGTCATCGGCGGGATTATCAGTGGCTCCCAGGGCCCTGGAGAAGCCCTCCTGCTCTCCCGTGACGCCATTTTGGACGAAGGGTGCACCGGGATCATCGTTGGCGGGTCGGTGCGCTGTGACCCTCTCGTCTCCCAGGGTTGCAGGCCCGTGGGCCATCACTTCGTGATTACTTCGGCCGAACGCAATGTCATCGCCAGTCTCGGCGGCAAGCCCGCTCTCCAGCAACTCACGGAGCTCTTCCAAGAACTTGACCCCGGGGACAAAGAGAAGATCCAAAAGGGAGAATTCCATGTGGGAAGAGTCATCGATGAACGAAAGAGTTCTTTCCAGTCAGAGGATTTTCTCGTTCGCAACGTCCTCGGCCAACAAAATGGTGCCCTGGCCATCAGCGATCTCGTCCGGCCTGGCCAAACCGTCCAGTTCATGGTTCGAGATTCGGAATCAGCAAGTTCTGAGTTGACCAAAATGGTGCAAACGCATGCTGACCGCGGCCCCGCCCTGGGCGCTCTCCTGTTCTCGTGTAACGGAAGAGGCCAACGTTTCTTTGAGATAGAAAACCACGACCTCGGCGTGGTCCAGAATGGGTTTCCAGATCTTCCGACAGCAGGATTCTTCGCTGGGGGTGAGATCGGACCTGTCGGAGGCGACTCCTTTGTCCACGGCTTTACAGCCAGCATCGCTTTGTTTCGCGCACAAGAAGGAAGCTAACGCGGGGTTTCTCCCGTCACCGGACGGGGCGTCGTCACGAGGCTCACCACGACCAGAAGGACGACAGCCACCAGAATCGAGGGAACCACGGCGTCGATTTCAGCCCCCGCAGGAAGGTCAAGGACCTCTGCTGACCACCGGCCCAGTTCTCCAATCTTCCAGATCACGGCCAGGGTCACCGCGGAGACCATGCCTGTAATCGCACCGGCCGGGGTCGCTCGTTTCCAAAAGAGCGCCGCTAAGAGAGCCGGGGTGATCCCCACTCCGTAGATGGTGTAGGCGAAAAGGGCCACATCGAAAAACTCTTGCGAGGTGAAGGACAGCAAAAATGCCAGACCAACAAGGACAAAGACTGCGACGCGTGATGTCGTCAGAAGTTGCTGTTCTGAAGCATCCTTTTTGAAAAACCTCTGATAGACATCGCGCACCAGAGAAGTCGCGGAGGCCAACAGGTAACTGTCTGCGGTAGAGATAATGACCGCCAGAATGCTGGCAATCAGGATTGCCCCCAGCAGGGAAGGCAGAGCACCCAAAGCAAGTTCCATAACTACGTGGCCGGGGTTCTCAAGAGAAGGCACCACTGCCCGCCCCGCAACTGCCACGAGAATGATCACGGCATCGACGATGAGAACCGCAGGAATGAGGAGAAGAGCCCCGCGACGAGCGACGCTGTCGCTGCGCGCCGACAAAAAGCGCTGATGCAGATTGGCGTCTCCGATAACAAGAAGGAAGAGAGGCAAGATGTAGGAAATTAGATGAATCGCGGTGTAGGGTCCCACCAGCGTGACGTCCTCGAAACTGGCGGATTCAGAGGAAGCCGCCGCTCCGGCAAAGGCGGCCTCGATCCCCTCCATTCCGCCGGCTGCAGACCAGATCACCGGTAATGCGATCAGGAGGCCGGAAATCATGAGGATGCCATTGACCGTATCGGTCACTGAAACGCCTGCCATCCCAGCGAGAGCGGTGTACGTCGCGATGAAAAGAGCCACGACAGCGACGAAAGCCCAAGGAGCCATCCCCCCCGCAGCCAGCATGTCCTGGGATTCGAAGATTCGACCCGCCACCGCTCCCCCTGCTCGCAACTGATAGGAAATAATCACGAGATAGGCGATCACGAGGGTCAATGTCCCCAGGATCCTCGCGACAGGGCCAAACCGTTCTTCAAGAATGTCCTGCAGGGTATAGCGCCCCTTGGCTCGAACTTTTCGACACAGAACCGCGAGGACCACGAGCCCGACCGCCGTCCCCAGTGGAAGGATGAGGGCGGCAAATCCCACTCCATAGGCCTCTTCTGCGAGACCAAAAATTGATCCAGTCCCTGTCCAAGTCGCGACCAGGGTTCCGACAAGAACAAACGGGCCCAATCCTCTTTTGGCGAGGCTGAAAGACTCCTGGCTGTCCACGCCAGAGGCCTTGGAAAGGCCCAAAAGCAGCAAGCCACAGAGATACACCGCAACCACGAGCAGAATCATGTCGTCAGTCTACCCACCTCGGACGTCCACCTCATGATTCTGAGGTTGCTGTATGCTCATACCATGCGCCCTCTCCAGCACGCCAAGTCAGGTCGAACTTCACCGACTCGCTCGAGCTGGTGCCTCTGGGCTCTCCTTCTTCTTTTCCTGTCCTTCCCGCTCGTCGCGCAGGACGGTGTCGGACCCTCGCCGACGCCGCCCCCTCCGATCGACACCTTCGGTCCAGGACCCTATGGGGTCGGGCGATGGGACTGGAATTTCGGGCAGGTTCAAGTCACGACACCGGGATCCTCCGGTTCCAGCACGATCACGGTGGATCACTTTGGGACCTTCCGCTATCCAGCACTGGCGGACGGAACCCTTGCGCCCATCGCCCCTGGATGGCCCTTCCCCTTCGTGGTCTTCGCCCACGGCCGCTACCACGTCAATCCTTACATCGGGCACAACCATGAAGGTGCCGACTATCTCATTGACCACCTCGCCTCACACGGATTCATCGTGGCCTCCGTGAATCTGGACGTTGTCGGTCAATATGGATCACCCGCGGCGATCCCCCAGCGCGCAGAGCTGATCCACCACACCATCGACGCCTTTGAAGCTCTGGACCCCACCGGGATCCTGATGGACTGGAACAAAATCGGAATCGTGGGCCACAGCCGGGGAGGCGAAGGCTCCGTGAAAGCCGCACAGACCAATCCTCAGGGGCATGCCATCGGAGCGGTGGCAACCATCTCCCCCACTGATTTCGGAAAGACCCAACTCGAGGACGTGCCCTACCTCTCCATTCTGGGGAGCAAGGACGGCGATGTCAGCAACGGCTGGCCCATCATGGTCTTCGACAGATCAGAGGGGAACGAGCGGGTTTTCGAGTATGTGGAAGGGGCCAACCACTTCTGGTTTACCGACGACATCCACTTCAGCTTCGAGGGCAATGCGGATATCACCCGTAATCAGCACCACGATGTCGCACGGACCTACATCACTGCATTCCTGAAAAGCCAAATCGGTCAGGCCGCCCCGCAGTCCTTTGCGGAACTGTCGGATGGACCAAGCCTTTTCCCCGTGACCGACCCCTTAGACATTCACCCCGTCTACCATCACCCCGAAGCCTTCATCGTCAATGACTTTGAAGACACCCCCCATGACCCGAGCGCAAACTCCTTGGGAGGTGTCAGCGCAGGCGATCACCTGCTCGTCATGGACGAGGAGAACCTCAAAAACACGGGAAAAACCTTCTACCACGAGAGTTGGGGGGGGTGGATTGAATACGACATGTCCAATCTCCTCCTCACCTATTCCGTGGAAGAGATTCCTGTTCCTGCCGACGTCCGTTCCTTCGATGTCCTCTCCGTGGGCGCACTCCAGCGATACAACGCGCCGCTCAACACGGCGAATAGCCCCCAGGATTTCCAAATCGTCCTGGCCGACCATCAGATGAGACTGGCAGCCGTCCGACTCTCACAGTTCGGGACCATTCCATGGCCCAGGACCCACACGGGGTTTCAGTACCCGAACAAAAGCGTCTTGCGGACAACCCGCATCCCCCTTTTCTTCTTTGCGGCCCAAAATCCGAATCTAGACCTGTCTGCCATCAAGTTTATCGGCTTCGTCTACGACCAAACCGACTCGGCTGATCTCCGCATCGATAACATCTCCTTTTCGGACTGACCCATGTTTCGCGCCCTGATATTTCTCGCCGTTCTTTTCGCCGTGGCTTGGGTTGCCTCTGGTCAACCAGAAGCGCCACCCGTCGCTTCGACCATTTTTATCGACAACGTACGAATCGAGGATGTCAGCCAACCGTTCCAACCTGAACACGGGCCCGCACTGGTCTTGGATCGCAAGGTCATCATCCATGGAAGAGGCTTCTACGGGACCGCATTTGGCCCCGATGTCCGTTTTGAAACCCCCGACGGGCTCGCGGTCGACGCCGTCAAAGTGCTCCTCGATCACGGACGGCAAATTTCGGCATGGCCTCCGCCCA
>JAZALG010000025.1:0-16204 GCA_036229545.1 Planctomycetota bacterium
GGGAAATTGAGAACAAAGAGTCCGTCGAGAACGGATTGCTTTTGGACGTCATCGACCAGAGTGGAAGTTCATTTCAATTACATCTCATCCGTACAGAGGCCGGCTGGCTCATCAATACGATGAACGATCTCGATTTACTAACATGGATGACCCTGCACCTTACCGACAACGGGCCCCGCTCGATCCTCGACACCGTGCAGCCCTTTGCCGAACCCAAAGATCCGTAGTGCCCACAACACAAAGGAGATGCCTGCAATGACCTGGACCGAAAAGACCCTTACCACACTCCCGACCCAACAAGATTGCCGCCTGCGCGGGCACGGCATGACCCGCCTCGAAGCCTTTACCGATGCGGCATTTGCCTTCGCCATCACGATGCTGGTCATCTCGGTCGGCAAGATCCCCGGAAACACCCATGAACTCCTCACGGCACTCAAAGCGATCCCAACCTGCGCCGTCAGTATCGCCTTCATCATGTGGTTCTGGACCGGTCACTGGAAATGGAGCCGTCGCTACGGCCTCGAAGACGGGTGGAGCATGTTTTTCAGCATCCTGCTCGTCTTCGTAATGCTGATCTATGTGTACCCCCTGCGTCTGATGGTCTCGGCAGGTTTTTTCACTTTTTCAAATGGCTACTTTCCGACGGACTTCATCGTTCAGGACATCAGTGAAATGCCCCAACTGTTCGTGGTCTATGGCTTAGGTTTCGCTGCCTTTGCTGCCACCCTCGTCCTCCTCAACCGTCGGGCGTTGAAACTCTCCAAGACTCTCCGCCTCAATACTGCAGAAATCTTGCGTACAAAAGAGGAAGTCGCAAACTGGACCGTGGTCTTCTTGACGGCTCTTTTATCCGCGGCCTATGCGTGGCTCATGCCTCTCTCCCTCGGCATCTGGGCAGGCTTCATCTACTGTTCCTTCCCGATCACTCTCCCCGCCGTCGGCATCTACTATGAGAAGAAGATTGAGGCCATCACAACGTCGGAGAAGTAGCCGAAAAGGCCACCAAAACCCCTGACGGCTCGGCAGGACAGGGGTATGCTTTCGTAAGGAAAGAGGGTTCCAGAATACATCGGTCCCCGATTTTCGACTTTTTCTACCCGCAGCGGCGAGGGACGCCGGTCTTCAGACCATCACGTCGTCCCTCCCCGGTGCGGGTAGCCCCAGCAGGCTACCCATGAACGAATACCCCGCCCATCGGCAAGAAGCCGAGGAGCGAGAGCGAGTCTCGCTCTCTCATCTCGCGTGTCTTGCAGCCACGCACCACGACCGGCCCATTCACGAAGAGCCCGATCCATTTCGCACCTGTTTCGTGCGCGACCGAGATCGCGTCCTTCATAGCGGGGCGTTCCGGAGGCTGAAAGACAAGACTCAGGTCTTTGTCATCGGCCAGGGCGACTTCTATCGGACCCGATTGACACACAGCCTGGAAGTCTCCCAGATGGCCCGTTACCTCTCCCGAGCCTTGAAACTCAACGAGGACCTCACCGAAGTCCTCTCCCTCTTTCACGACATCGGCCACCCGCCCTTTGGCCACGAAGGAGAAGAAGTCCTCAACCAGGGCAGTGGAGTGGCCTTTGACCACAATACACAGGCCCTGCGCATCGTGGACGTCCTTGAGTCACCCTACCCCGATCGGACAGGTCTCAACCTGACCCAGATCGTCAGGGCATCGATCCTCAAACACGGTGGCGACGCAGGGCAGGGAGCTCCCAATCACCCCGGTCATATTCTTGAGGCACAGGTCGCTGATCTCGCAGATTCGACAGCCTACCAGCACCATGACCTCGAAGACGCGCTCCGGGCCGAGCTCATCGACGAAGCCATGCTGGAGGACCTCGCCATCTGGAGAGACGGGCAACACATGGTGGATCCATCGCTCCCACGTCCTCAAAGACTCAAGGCCACCCTCAACAACATCGTCAAAACGAGTCTTCACGACATCATCGCCACCTCCTCAGAAGCCCTCATGTCCACTTCCTGCCAAAGCGGAGAGGAAATCGCAGCCAAGAATGAACGACTCATTCGCCTCTCCCCTACACGAGCTGGACATCACCGAGAACTCGCACAGTTTCTCCTCAGTGCGTTTTACCGCCACCCGAGCGTGACGCACAGCCGCAGCATCGCAACAGAAGCGATCGGAGTAATCGTCGAGCACTACCGCGAAAACCCAGAAGACCTTCCCTCAAACTACCGGCTGCGAGGCGAGGAGGACGGACTGGGGCGAAGTGTGTGCGATTACGTAGCAGGCATGACCGATGGATTTGCCACCGACGAATGGCGCAGGCTCATGGCTATCCGTATTTCTTCTCCCCCTGTTTCATGGAAACCGCGCCCCACGCCTGAGAAAAATCTCTCCACAGAAGAACGTCTGTCTTTTCTGGAAAAGGCGGTGGGCCACACCTTCAACGATTCTGCTCTTCCAGAAATGGCGCTCACCCACAGTTCGGCCCGAAGCGATGCCCAACCGCCCAATGAACGGCTTGAGTTTCTTGGCGATGCCGTCTTGGGCCTCATCGTGTCACAAATGCTCTACCGCCAGTTCCCAGACCGGGAAGAGGGTGAAATGAGTCGCATCAAAAGTGCGGTCGTGAGCCGCCATGCTCTCCGAAGAGTCGCCAAGGTCTGGGGACTTGGTGCCATCATTCGTGTCGGCGGCGGCATCGTCACAGCAGGAGCCATGCCTCCTTCCATCATCGCCAATGCCGTCGAAGCCATTCTCGGAGCCGTGTTTCTTGACGGAGGAATCGATGCCGCCTCCCATGTCGTTTTGCGGGATTTTGGACCTCTCATCGAACGTGCCGCTGAAAGTGAGCGAGGAACAAACCATAAATCGGAACTCCAGCACTTCACCCAGGGCAATCTGGGGCAAACCCCGCATTACCGCGTCCTCCAGGAGGATGGCCCCGATCACGCCAAGAACTTTACCGTCGCCGCCATTGTTGGAAACGTTGAGTTGGCCATCGGCACCGGGCGAAATAAACGCCAGGCTGAACAACGGGCTGCCCACCTCGCTCTTCAACGCCTTGGTGAGGCACAAGCACAGAGAGACTGGCCTGATGGGCTTGAACCCCGATCTTCTCAGGGAGAACGAAACGTCGCACCCTAAACTTCCTTGATGCTCCTGAGCATTCCACGCAGCCGGGCGGCGGTTCCCAGAACGTGGAAAGGTCCTCCCTTCGCCCCATAAAGATCCATCCCGGCCTTCAGGGGTTCATGACCGTCAATCTGAGACAGGATGCGGTCTAGTGACATCGGGTAGGGAGCTGCGGTTGCCTTTCCTAACGTGAATCCCTGTTCGAGAAGAAAGCCGATCAACTGGCGTGGCGTCGCACCCCGCAAAGCATAGGGCCACAGTTCGATGAGCAGGCCGAGGCGCGGGCTCTTTTTCAGAAGGGCTTTGGCGCCCTGTAATGCGAGCCATTCAGAGCCCTGGGTGTCGACCTTGAGAAAATGCGCCGCTCCCTGGACGACCTCGTCCACTGGCACGACGTCAATCGTGATTTGGCTCACCTCGCCCATGTCACTCGGGACATCGTCGTCCATAAGCCGATTATCACCGCGGTTATCGTCAGACAGGGCGATCTCCGCCTGACCTCGTTCTGCCCCAGCCGCCATCACATGCACCGTGCCTCTCCCCTCGGACACGGCCATCGCTCGATCCACATTTCTCTGGGCAATCTCAGCGATTCCGGGGACCGGTTCAAACGCGTCAACCTCTGCATCGGCCAAGACCGCTTGGACTGCAAACCACCCAACATTGGCCCCAAGATCAACAACCCGATTTCCAGGCTCGATGTGGGCGCACATCAGTTGAGTTTCTTCGTCTGCCCACGACCCTTTTTCGATGGACGGACCGATGATGCTGTCCTGATCGAGGACCTCGAAATCCAATCCCTCTCGAATATGTGAAAGAGAGACCGTCCGTGTCGAAAACTCCATGGCGGGACCGTACCACATGCCCCTCCCCGTCTCAGCGACATCGATACAGCCCTGCGCCTCCCAAAAAGGGCTCACGAGGACACCTTCCACCTCTCAACGATTCGGCAGTATGCTTGGACCCCCTGACGCACCGACCTGATCAATGCCTCCTCAAAAATCCTCTACGACAAGCGCGCTCCGTTCCCTCTGGGCTGCTCTTTCTGCGCTTCCACCTGTCCGGACAGTTCTCGACGATCCTCGTTCACGACACCGGCTTGGTGAACTTTGGGGGAGTGCTGCGAACCTCACGGCCGCCCTCTTGGCTAAAGAAACCAGAGGGTGCACCGTTCTGATCACCCCCACCGTTGAAGACGGAGAAGCGGTCGTGCTGGACCTGAAATCTCTGCATAGTCCAATCCCGAGCGTCTTCCTCCCTCCCGAAGAAAAGATCACGGGAGACGGCCCCGAACAACGTGCAAATCTATCTGAACGACTCGTCGCACTCTCTGCCCTCGACTCTCCCGACCCTCATCTCCTCGTGGTTCCAAGCCCCGCCCTCCTCGAGTCATTGCCGACAATGGAAGGCCCCTCCCTCACTCTCGAACAGGGCCAACGTCAAGACAGGGACAAACTCGTCAGGAATCTCATCGACTCCGGGTATGACCGTGTGCCCATGGTGGCGGCGCCAGGTGAAATCTCTGTCCGGGGAGATATCGTCGACCTCTATCCCTGGGCTTCGACAGCACCCGTTCGACTTGAATTTCTCGACGATGAGATCGAAGACCTCCGACGATTTGATATTCAAATGCAAACGTCTGTCGAAAACCTGAGCCGGATCGTTCTCCCACGGGGGGGGAGCCAGGTCGTCGACCAGGGGGTTCTCACAAATATCCTGTCTCCTTCCACGCCTGTCCTTTTGTGCGATCCAACGAACCTCAGAGATCGACTCGTCGAACGGGCATTTGAAGCAGATATTCCCCCCCGGAAAATTAATGAAATCCTCAGCGCCGCTGACCAACACCCTGGAATCGACTTTTACCCCCTTGCCCTCGGTGACCCCCAAAAAGACACCGGCATCACATCTGCAGGATCTGATACAGGCCCGCTCGACGAAGTGATCACAGCCTGGCGCAGCGAACAACGGCCTGTGCACATCATGAGTGCCACAGAAGCTGAGAACGACCGCCTCGCCAACCTCCTCACGCAACGGGGATGTCCCCGGGACGAAGTCTCGCTTCATGTCGGCAGAATCACGTCTGGCTTTGCCCTACCTCTTTCAGGCCCAGTTGTGGTCAACCATCACGAGTTACTCGGTCGTCGCCCCACCCGTCGCATGCGATCTCGGCCTGTCGTTGTGAGTCGGGCGCTTGAGGACATTGGTGAGCTGCAACCGGGAGTCTACGTCGTCCACATGATTCACGGAGTCGGCCAATACCAAGGCATGAAACGACTCCAGAGAGAACAGGGAGAAGAAGATTTCCTCCAGATCGAGTTTTCCGGCGAGACCCTCCTCTATGTTCCCGCAAGCCGAATAGACCTCGTCGAACGATTCATCGGAGCGGAGGGCAAGAAGCCCAAGTTGGACAAGATCGGAGGCAAAAGTTGGTCACGGAAAAAAGAGCGGGTCTCCATGGCCGTCGCCGATCTCGCGACAGATCTCATGGACCTTCAGGCAAACCGTCTTACCGGACTGGGCTTCGCCCATCTCCCGGATGATGAAAGTTCAGCGCGATTCGAGGCGGCCTTCCCCTACGAGGACACTCCCGATCAGTCACAAAGTTGGGAGGAAATTCGAAACGACATGGAGTCGTCAACACCCATGGATCGAGTTCTCGTTGGCGACGTGGGGTTTGGGAAGACTGAGATTGCCGTACGGGCAGCCTACAAGACCGTCCTGGGAGGAAAGCAGGTTGCCATTCTTGTCCCCACGACCATTTTGGCTGAGCAACACTACGACACCTTTGCCGGACGGATGGCGGAAGAGCCTCTTTCTCTCGCCGTTCTCTCGCGCTTTAGCACGGCAAAACAACAACGCGCCGTCCTCGACGACCTCAAAGACCGCCGTGTTGACATCGTAATTGGTACCCACCGTTTACTCAGCCAAGACGTTCAATTCGCCGATCTGGGGCTCTTGATTGTCGATGAAGAACACCGTTTTGGCGTACTCCACAAAGAACTCCTCAAAAGACTCAGGGCCACCGTTGACGTTCTGACCCTCTCCGCCACCCCCATTCCCAGAACCCTGCACATGGCCATGAGCGGACTCAGAGACATCAGTTCCATCAGGACTCCCCCCCCGGGGAGAAAATCAGTGATCACTCAAGTGGGTTACGACGATGACGCCACCTTGAAACGTGCCGTTTTGCATGAGGTCCATCGCGGTGGCCAGATGTTTGTCCTGCACAATCGTGTCGCCACCATCGACCAGATGCTGGACAGAGTCAGTCGTCTCTGTCCGGCAGTGCGTGCCGCCATCGCCCACGGGCAAATGGCGCCACAAGAACTCCGGCAAACGGTCGAGGCCTTTGCCAGAGGTCAACTCGATGTTCTTGTCTGCACAACCATCATTGAATCGGGAGTCGACATCCCTCGAGCAAACACCATCCTCGTCACCAATGCCGATCGGTTTGGGCTGGCCGACCTGCATCAGTTGCGAGGCCGCGTCGGGCGGGAACACAATCAGGCCTACGCCTATTTCACTGTCCCTGAAAACCAACCCCTTTCGGAAAACTCCCAACGCCGCCTCAAGGCCATCCAGGAATTTAGGAGTTTGGGCTCGGGAATGCCCATCGCGCTCAGAGATCTCGAACTGCGTGGTGCGGGGAATCTACTCGGCTCCGAACAATCCGGCCATATTCTCTCCGTTGGCTATGACATGTATTGCCGACTTCTCAAAAAAGCGGTGCAAAAAAAACGCGGCGAGAAAACGCGAAACGATCCTGGAGAACTCGAAGTTGAATTGGGCCTGTCTGCCTACCTCCCCACGGATTACATTCCAAACGCAACGCAACGCATGAGCCTCCTCCGTCGCCTTGCAGCCGCAAGTGATGAAGGTCTCCTCGATCTTGAAAGAGAAATCGTGGATCGCTTTGGCCATCCGCCAAAACCTGCCCGCTCTCTCTTGAGCCTCTTTCACCTTCGCTGCCTTGTGCACCTTGCGGGCGTGACGTCCATCCTGACCGATGGCCTCGGCGGTGCGATTCTCACCGTCCAAGACGAAAAGACCTACGCTCGCCATGGTCCTTTCCACCCACCGGAAAGTTACAGACTCGATGCAACCCGAATGCGTCTTCCCTGGCCAATGGCAGTGCAGACATCAGAGCAGCGTCTGGAGTATCTTCTGGAGCGGTTTTCCAACTCTTCCCCCGTCATCGACACCACTTCATGAAGCCCTTCGCCGATCTTCGACGACCCGCCATCCCGGCCGCCCTGGCCCTCTTCTTTGTCTTTTCCGAACCAAGCCTCGCCCAGGCAGATCCGACACAAGACAACAGCATTGTTCCCACTGGACTGGTGGCAACGGTCAATGGAATGGCCATCACCCGAGAAGATCTTCTCCACCGTATTGAACTCCTCCAAGTCATGTTTCCTGCGACAAGGCAATCCAGCCAAGAAGAATTGGCGCGTCGTGCACGAAAAGAAATCGCCGAAGAAATCCTGTTCGCCGAGAAGGCAGGCCTCCTTGGCGTCACACTGGACGAATGGCAAGTGCGTGAATACTGGACACGTCTGACAGGTGAGGCGCCAGACTTCGCAGCAGAGGCGAAGAGACTTGGGACCACAGAAAAGCAACAGATCGACCTTGCACGTCGAACCGCTCTGGCAAAATTGTATGTCGTTCACAGGGCGGGTTTGAGCAGCGAACTCGCCGACAGGATCCCCCCCGACCCGCTTCTTCAGCGCCTTGTTGCCATCACTCCACGGCAGATCAAAGAGGAATTTAAAAACAACCGTGAACGCTATTCCAAACCGTCCCAGATGGAATGCACCCTTGTGATCTGTCCCGACGAGGAGATCGCACAACGAGCAGCTTCTGCTCTGGCCAACGACACTCCGCTTCCATCAGAAGTACACGTGGAGCGAGCCATTTTCCTCGATCCAGAACTCGAACAGCAGGTTCCTCCCAATCTAATCGAGATTCTTCGGGAATCAAAAATCGGCACCGTCACTTCAGTACAATCCCTTGAAGCGGGTGCCCTGGTTCTGCGAATCGATGGGAGACGTGCTGAACAGGAGGCGAACTTTTCCGACGCTCAACATGAAATTCGCACAGGTCTTGAACTGCAACGTCTCGCAGTTGCGAGGTCCACTCTCGTGAGAACTCTCATACATCGGGCTGTTTTCGAGCCCTCTGACCTTTTTGAACTGTAGAAAGTTGAAAACTCCAACGATCTGGGTCATGTTGCCATCCTTCTTCCCCCTACCTAGAATTAGTGGCCTTCACGGTACCGGGGACCTCGGTGCTCTTGCTGGCTCCGAACCTCAACCCCAATAGAGAAACGTCGTGGCGGAGAAGTATCCCGAACTCGTGATGCAACAGCCCCACGGGGCAGCATTCCACGAAGAGCGAACCTTCGAAGACACCCTGCGTGATCTGGTTCGTAACTCCCCCTATCTGTTCATCTCGCTCTTCCTCCACGGTCTGGTCGTCGCCATCTTCATGCTGATGGATACGACTCCCCCACCCGCAGAGGAAGACCGGATCATTCAAGCCACAGCGGAAGAAATGGCACCCCCCATCCCTCCAGAGCCACCGCCTGAAGAGGAGATTGAGGAGGTTGAGGAAATCATTGAAGACCCGGTCGTCACCGAAGAAGAAGTCGAGGTCACAGAGGTCATTGACAATTTAACGGATGCCCCCTTTGACAGCACTGGGTTGAACGACGTGCTAGGCGTGGGCGGTGGAGGCGGTGGAGGCTTCGGAAAACTCGGTCGGCGTGGGAGCGGTCGCGCAGGCGGAGACGCCTTCAATCGCGCCGTCGACGATGCCTTGCTGTGGCTGAAAAATCACCAAACCGCCGATGGGTATTGGTCCTGCGCGGCATTCGATTTGGAATGCGGGAAGCAAGGCGAGGACGTCATCTGCAGTGGAACAGGAGAAGCCACCCATGATGTCGGCGTCACCGGAATGGCTCTACTCGCCTTTCTCGGTGCCGGGCACACCGACAAGGAGGGAAAATACAAAGAAACCGTCAAGGCTGGACTCCGGTATTTGAAAGACGTCCAGAGTTCTGACGGGAACTTCGCAAGTGACACAATCTCCGACTACACCTACGACCACATCATCGCCACGCTCGCGATGGCTGAGGCCTACGCCCTCACCCGACGGAACTATCTCAAGAAACCCGCTGAGGCAGCCCTTGAGTACATGTACTCCATCCAAAATCCAGGCGCTGCCTGGCGCTACGCACCATTCCACCCAGAGATGCTGACTCACGCGAACGACACCTCCGTCACCGGATGGGCTGTCCTCGCCATGACGCTGGCCAAGGAATATGACCTACCGTTCAAAGAGGATGCCCTCGCGGACGCCATGCTTTTCATCGAAGAGATGACAGATGAAACAGGACGTACGGGTTACTTCGAACGCGGGGGTGAGCCCGCGCGCATCGACGCAACGGCCGCTATCTGGCCGGCCGAATATTCTGAATCAATGACAGCTGTCGGCATCCTCTCTCGCATCTTCGCCGATCCCGAACTCGAACAGCCCGGGAACAAAGAGATCGTGGCGAAGGGAGTCAAACTCATCGAAGCGAAGCCCCTGGTCTGGGACGAAAACGAGGTCGGAAAAATTGACTTCTACTACTGGTACTACGCGACCTATGCCCTGTACCAATACAGCGCCGTTGACAAGGCCCCCTGGAAAAAATGGGAACAGGGCATGATCGAAGCCCTCGCCGAAAATCAGGTCAAGGAAGGGGAAGCGAAGGGCTCATGGGATCCCACCGTCGACCCATGGGGTAGCCTGGGGGGGCGGGTCTACAGCACCGCCATCCTCTGCCTCTGCATGGAAGTCTTCTATCGCTACGATACCGTCATCGGCAGCCACTGACACATCCGCCCCGGGCCTCAGGATTAACAGGGGAGACTTCCGTCTAGGAAAGTTTTGCCGCCATCTTGGCGACCTTTGACTTTCGTCTTGCAGCCGTGTTGGCGTGAATAATGTTGCTCTTGGCTGCTTTGTCGATCCGCCGGTAAGCCGTTTGAACAGACTCTTCCACAGCAGCCCGGTCTCCCGATTCGACCGCCTCTTCCAATCGACGCATCGCAGTTCTCATGGCCGACTTCTTTTTCTTGTTCGCGAGCGTCCGCTTCGCCGTCTGGCGCACGTTCTTCTTTCCGGAGAGTGAGTTGGGCATGTGTGTTTACTCCTTCCCGACGCAGGGCGGCGAAATCGTTCGCCAACGCGGGATATTTAGTCTGATTCGTTCTTCAGTTCTTCGATTTTCGTCGCCACATCTTTGTAACTAATATCAATCTCATAGATCTGCAAGTAACGGCTGAGGGCTGCTGCATGATCCTTCTGTCGCTCACAGACGAGCCCAAGATGGTAGCAAATCTCTTTTCCATGATCGCCCTCGATACCGCCTACGGCCTCCAACGCCGCCTCAAACTGACGCGCTGCGAGAGGATAGAGCCCCTTCTTATAGAAACACGCACCGAGGCCCTGCTGCGCATCCAACTTGTTCCGAGGGTCTTTTACTGCGACTTGGAATGACTCGATGGCCCGATCCACTTCCCCCGTGCGATAGAGGGCACGAGCCAAACGGACGCGCAAATTGGAGTCTGCAGGATCCCGATCGACACGACGAGAATATTCTTCCACCTCCAGCGCTGACCGCTCCTCCTGTAGTCGCCGTTTGGCCTCATTGTCACCACGGGCAGATTTTAACTGAGCTTCATTATTGGCAAGAGCGACGTCACCCCGAACATCCTGCCAAGCTTCGTCGTCGGGATGGGTCGCAATCACGTCATCGAGAAGTTTCAGAGCCTCATCGTATTCTCCAGCCCGTGCGAGGGCCTTGACGAGTTGACGTCGAACGTCGTCGGCAGCAGGGTCTTGATCGAACACAGTCCGAAGGCCGGCAAGGTCGTCTGCCAGTTCATCAACACTGCGATGACGTCGCTGCTCTTTTTCCATGCCCTGAAGAGTCTCCTTGTCACGGATGAGTTCATGGCTCGATGCCGCCGTCTCGTACTTGGTCGTTTTCAGCGTGCCTTCAGCGACGAGGTTCTTTCGGAGTTTTTCTGTCTCAGGATCCCGGGGGTCGATCCGGTGAGCTCGCTCCAGGCAATCCAACGCTTCATCAATCTGTCGGAGAGCCCAGTGCAACTTTCCGGCGGCTTTCAAGGCACCTGTGTCTTGGTCGTCATTCTCCAATCGATAGGACCACACCGCCAAGGCCGCCCCCTGGTGCCCGAGTTGTTCGTAAGCTTCGGCCATCAACTCCACGAGCACGAGGTCCTCAGGGTTCTTTTCGAGTCCTGCATCACACGCTTTCACAAGAGCCTCTGGACGATTGCCGCCCCGAAGACTCATCGCCGCAGCACGAGCCGCCCCTGCAGCGGCCTTCCCCATCCACTTCGTCCCTCCTTTGAGTTCCGCCTTGCGGCGATAGGCCGCCAACAGGCCGCCTCGGGCTTGTGGATGGCCAGGCTTGGCGACCAGCACCTGCCGGAAAAGAGCAATCGCCTGATCGGGGTTCCTCTTGCGCAAGGATTGCGTGGCTCGGGTGATAAATTTCTCGACATCCATCGCCTGAAGAGATTAACCAGCAGCCCCTACCTGAGCCAAGTGAACCCTGGCTTCATCTGTCTCGTACAACCCCCGTACTCCATGCGATAATGAAAACATGAAACTCCGATTACGCCTCTATCCCGACCCTGTTCTCACCCATCGTGCAGAAAAGGTGACCACCTTTGACGACGATCTACGGTCCCGTGTGGCCAAAATGTACGACATCATGTACCAAGAAAATGGGGTGGGCCTTGCGGCACCCCAGGTGGGCTGGCTCTCTCAGGTTCTCATCCTCAAGCCGGCGGGGACCCTCGAAAACGAAGAAGAGACTCTCACCGTGATCAACCCGCAGATCCTCAAAAAATGGGGTAAGGTCGTCGAGCAAGAAGGCTGCCTTTCCTTCCCAGACATCTTCGTTGACATCGAGAGACCCGCCGGTATCCGTGCGTCCTGGCAAGATGAGGATGGGGTTGAACACCAACAGGATTTAGAGGGCATGACTGCCCGCATCCTCCTGCACGAAATGGACCACCTTGAGGGAGTCCTTCTCATCCACAGAATGAGTCCCGTCGATCGCATTCGCTATCAGGCGGCTTTAGAAGATCTCGTCGCGCAACAATAACTTTTGACCAAGTGCCCCCCTTTGAGGCGATCGCCGGTTTAAATGACCACGGTGACCTCAATCGCAAACTATGGAACGCCATCACATCAAAGCACCAGAAGAGGCCCCCATCCTTGAAGGCGGGTCCGTCGTCACCGTTGGAGTGTTTGACGGAGTTCATCTCGGCCACCGCTCCATTCTCGACCGCCTCACCGCGACAGCCTCCAAACGCGCCCTCCCTTCGGCCTGCATCACCTTCGCGGTGCACCCCCGGAGCGTTCTCTCTGCGAATTCTCCCCAATCCCTGCTGTCCCTGGAACACCGACTTGAATTACTGGAGAGACTCGGGCTGAATCACGCCGTCATCATCGAATTCTCGGAAGACTTTTCTCGAATCGAACCCGAAGTTTTCGTCGATGAAATCCTCGTTCGACGTCTCGGCGCAAAAGAACTCATCATCGGCCACGACACAGCGATCGGTCATCATCGCCGGGGAAACGCCGCCTTCCTGGAAAGTTGCGCGCAACAGCACGGATTTCACATCGTGACCGTCGGGGGGGTCGCTGTCGATGGTCAGATCGTGTCATCCACTGGCATTCGAGCGGCAATGTCGAGGGGAGACCTCGACGCAGCCCAGCGAATGCTCGGACGTCCCGTCTCTCTTCTCGGTACCGTGGTGGAGGGTGCGGGACGAGGAGCCAAAATTGGGTTTCCCACCGCAAACCTCGAAGTCCACAGCGAAGCGTTCCCGCCGTTCGGAGTCTACGCAGTGACCGCTCGCTTTCCGGATGAGTCCTCTCCCGACCTCCCATCAGTCATGAACTTCGGCACGAGGCCAACCTTTAACCAAAACGAGTCGCACGGCGTCTTTGAAGTGCATGTTCTCGATCAAGAAAACCTCGACCTCTACGGGAAGCGAATCGAGATTTTCCTGCATGCCTTCCTGCGCCGGGAACATCGTTTTGCTGGACCGGAAGAACTCGTCACTCAGATCCGCAAAGACTGTGAAGAGGCGCGGACTGTCCACCGCAGCCTCCCGGCCCACTAGATTCGAGCATTGAAGTTGGTGGGCAGACCCGGAATCGAACCGGGGACACCTTGATTTTCAGTCAAGTGCTCTACCAACTGAGCTATCTGCCCCCAACACACAAGCGAGACGAACCGCCTTCTCGTGCGTGGGCAGTTTCCACGTTCTGGGGAGATCGATCAAGGCGTGAGAAGAGGGGGGCGAAATAGAAAGGCTATCTCACATTCCATCTGGGATTTCTACGTCATCCGAATTGGACTCTTCGACCTCCTCGAGATCGGCCTCATCCAGCTCTTCTAACTCGACATCCTCAATTTGTTCAGCCTGACGAATGTCCTCGTAGAGCCGCTGAGCAGCGGCTTCAGCCTCTCTCGCTGCCTGTTGCGCCTGTTCTAATTCTTCTTTCGACTTCGCTTTTTTAGCAAAAGAGTCCTCGTTGACCTTGCGCTGGGCGGCCATCGCCTGAGCCATCATCTCACCGGCTTCTTTCACCTTCTGCTGAGCCTCTTCCCGCTGCTGTGCAGCCTGGTCGACAAGGTCAGCTTGCACCTTCTCGGCCCCACGGAGTTGCTCCTTCGACGCTCGCAGAAGATCTTCCGCCTCAAGGCGCTTCTCTCTGGTCCGTGCTTCAAATCGTTGACGTTCTTCCATCTCGGCCCGCCGTTTCTCCTCTTCCGCAGCAAGGAGGCGGAGCGAATCCCGAGCTTTCGTTTCTTGATCCGCAAGTTCCTGCCGTGCAGAAAGCAGCACCTCTCGAGCCTTTCGAGCCTGCGCGAGACTCTCTTCAGCATTTTGCCGGCTCTCGGTGACCTGTGCGTTGAGTTGTTCTAACGCTTTCTTCCCGGCCTTTTGGCCCTTTGAGAGAGTGTCTGCATTAGTCCTCAACTCTCCGACTCGAACCGTCAGGGCCTCTTCCTGCTCAGCCATGCGCGCCAGACTCACTTCGACCGCATCGGCAGTCTCCTTTTCCTTCTCGGTGAGGGCTGCGATCTGCTGCTCTAACGCCGAGCGCTCATCACTCAACTTCTGGGCCTCTTCCTCTCCCTTCTTGAGGAGTCGGTCATGGGCTTCTCGTGTTGAATCAAGCCTTTGGGTTACGTCGGAAAGGCGACCTTCTGCCTCGGAAAGTTTTTCTGTCGCCAGTTCGAGATCCTGTTCTCGTGCATCCGCCTGCACTCGAATCACCTCAAACTTTTCTCGTGTCTCTTGGGCCTGACTTTTAAGAACACTTTCTTGCGCCTGAAGGGCGGTATAGGACTCCTCAAGCCGAGACAGTTGCCCGGAAATCTCGCTTGCTTGCTGCTCCTTCTCAGAATGAGACGCCTCCAATTCTTGAACTTCCTGCTCCAGGCTTTCTTTCTTCGATGACAGCGTCTCCACCTGAGCCGACGCACGAGTCACGAGACTCACCTGTTCCGTGCGAATCGCCTCGAAACGGGACTCGGCTTCCGCGAGGGCATCCTCCCTCGCGGTCGCCCGTTGGTTTACGTCTTCTAGACGTGCCTCACCGGATTGGACTTCTTGCCGGAGATACCCGAGCGCCTCCTCTGCCTCCCGCCGACGTTGGACGATAGACTCAAGAGTAGCCTCCTCCCCCTGCATTTCTTCGAGGCGAGCAGCGACCTGCTCACGCTCTTCGGTCATTTGTGCCAATTCCAATCGAATCCGAACCTGATCCGATTCAGCCGCCACCTTCTGTTTTTCCGCGAGTGTGGACTCAACTCGGATCTTCTCGAATTCGTTGACCGCCTCGTCTTTTTCACTCTGGATCGCGGCGATCTGTTCCTGAAGAGAGCCTCTCTCTGTTGTGAGGTGGGTACATTCCCCTGTCAGTTGCTCAAATTCCGTTTTCTGCTTTGCAAGCGTCTCTTGGGTCGAGCGCAACTTCTCGCCCATGCGAGCATCCATCGTTGCCAGCCGTTCCTCAGCATCCCTCGCCGCAGTCTCAGCCTTTTCCGCCTGAGCACGTCCGGACTGGACCCTTGCTTCAACCTCTTCGCGCTCAGCCTGCATCACGGTTTTCTGAGATTCGAAGTCGGCAAGGTGACGATCAGCCTCGCCCGATTTCTCAACAACATCCTGCAAGTGCCCCTCGAGATGATCGATCTCTGCCGTCAAGTCCTCCGCCCGCGCCGTGGCAGTTTCCGCCTTTCGCGAAGCTTCGTCCGCTTCACGTTGCACCGACTCTAACCGCTCCTGATGCATGTCGAGGTCCCGCTGGGTCTCCCCCAGCCTAGACGAAAGTGTCTCGAACGCCGTGCGCGCGCCACGACTCTCGTCTTGGCGACTCTTGAGATTTTTTTCCGCTTCAGTGATTTGGCTCTCGAGGCTACCGACGTGTTCTTGCAAATGGAGAACACTTCGTTCGAGATGCTGGCGACGCTCCTCAACAGCCTCCGCCTGCTCTTCCCGCTGCCGCGTTCGTTCAAGGGCGCGACGACTCCTCGTTTCACTTTCCCGCGCAATCTTTTCTTCATCCGCGACTTTGGCGCGAGCCTCATCCACCCGCGCTTCCAACTCTCGCATTTCCCGTTCCCCTTGGGAGACCATCTCCAGATGACGCTCTTGGTCTTGCAGATGTGTCCTTGATTCGCGCTGGTGTTCTTCGATGCGGGCCTCTAACTCGGCACGCTCTTCGGCCATCTTGTCCTGGAGCAATGCCGTTTGATTCTTCAACTCCCCAACCTGGCGACGCCACGCTTCGGCATCCTGCTCTGCCTGCCCCACTCGGGAGAGAGCTCGGGCAACCGTATGCTCCGTTTCATTCAGATGTTCCGCAGCGATCCCAGCCTCTTCTTCCGCCCGAGTACGGCGTGCTTCGGCAGCCACCGTCGCCGCTGAAGCATCTCGAACCCGGATTTCCGCCTTTCTGAGTACATCCTCGACCTCTTGCACCTTGTCCCGCAGAGAACTCAATTCA
>JAZALG010000026.1:0-21678 GCA_036229545.1 Planctomycetota bacterium
CACTCAGATTGAAGACCCCATTCTCGGCTCCGACCCTCTCGAAGCCGTATTCATCCGCGCCCCGGTCATTCAGAACACCGGCGACGAAGTCGAAGTCCTCCTGCGTTATGAAGATCACCCAATCCTGGTGCGGCAAGGCCAGCTTTGGGCAACGACCTTCCACCCCGAACTGACAACTGACTTAAGAATCCTCTCTTTGGTACTCGGACGATGAATCCTCCTCGGACCAAGAAAAAGGGGGCGAAAGCCAAGCGCCTCTCCAAGATTCTGGACAAACTCAAAGCACACGACCCCAATCCCGAGTGCGCTTTAGACCACGCCAATCCCTTCGAATTGCTCGCGGCAACCATCTTGTCTGCCCAGTGCACCGATGAGCGAGTGAACCGAGTCACCCCTGGTCTCTTCTCCCGCTTCCCCGATAGTGTTTCCCTCGCGAAAGCAAAGATCGAAGACATCGAAGAGTTGGTGCGCTCCACCGGGTTTTTTCGGAACAAGGCTAAAAACCTAAGCGGCATGGCCCGGCGAGTCGACGTGGTCTATGACGGTGAGATTCCTCAGGAAATGGAAGATCTCCTCACCCTCCCTGGAGTGGCACGCAAGACCGCCAATGTCGTCCGTGGTGTCTGCTGGGGCTTGGCGGAGGGAGTTGTCGTCGATACCCATGTCGGACGAATCTCACAAAGGCTGGGCCTCACCAAGGAGAAAAACCCCGTGAAGGTCGAGCGAGATCTGATGGACCAACTCCCCGTCGATGAGTGGATCACCTTCAGCCACAGAATCATCCGTTTCGGTCGGAGCACCTGCCAAGCGAAGAAACCCCAATGTGAAGGATGCTTGCTTGATGACCTCTGCCCTCGGATCGGGGTCTAGGGCCCACGTTGAAAACCCTTCGCCAGATACAAGCATGACAGAGAGAGTAAAAGTGTGACCGACACGACATGCACCGCCCCTCTCTTCCCCCTCCCCCATGGTTCAATCCTTCCGGGAGAGTTGCTCCACATCCACATCTTCGAGCCTCGTTACCGTCGCATGATGGAAATCGTGCGGGACAAGGAGTGCATTCTCGCCATCGCTTCGATTCTCCCCGGATACGAAGCCTATGTTGCTGATGATCCCCCACTCTCGGATGTTGTCGGTCTCGGCCGAGTGATAAAAGACCGCCTGAATCCGGACGAAACATCGGACGTTGCGATCCACGGTCTTGCCCGAGCAACCATCGAGGAAGAAATCGACAACGGAGAGCCGTTTCGAGAAGCGCATCTCAGCCTGCCCCCCGATCCCGCAGAACATCCAAGCGAATCGTACCGCCTGACCAGAGACCTCTTTCTCGGACTCTCCAAGAGAGTCCGAAATCGTCGTTTTCATTGCGACATCACCAACGCAGTTCCCCTCGGCAAACTCGTTGATCGAATCGCCGGGAGCCTGGAACTTCCACCCGATCAACGGGCGTTTTTCATGCAATCCATCGATCTCGAAGAAAGAATAGGCCTGCTCCTCGAAACCCTTCGGAAGCGGCAGCACCGAGCCCGCTTCATCGACATCATCCCCTCTCTGACACACTTCTCTCTTTCCATGGATGCCGTCGGTGCCACCAAGCGGGGCAGATCATGAAGAAAATCTATCGGGCGCTTCTTTCTGCCCTGCCGGCGACACTTCACTGCTGGCGGCCCATCCTCCTCGTGTGGCTCTTCACAACGGTCATCGCCACCCTCATTGCCTCCCCCATCGAAGGTGCCATCGAGGATGCCTTTTCCAAAAATCCCCTTTCGAAAACCCTTCTCACGGCATTCGACAACGAGGTCTTTGTGGACTTTCACAACGTCCACGACACGGCGGTCGATGCGACCGCCACTGCAGCGCGAACATCCTCTCTGCCGTGGATCCTTGTCTGGACCATCCTCTCAGCGGGCTTTCTGTCTCGCATCGTGGATCGCCGCAACCCTCGGAGTTTCTTTTCCTCCTGTGCCCTGTTCGCCCATCGTTTTCTGTGGCTTCTCATCATCACTGGAGTTGCACTCACGGGGCTTTCCTGGCTTAACGACCATGCCACGAATTTTGTCGTCAAGATCCTCGTGGATGGAGATGCTCCGGGAGTCGCCGCCCTAGGTTGGGGAATGACCCTCAAAACCATCACCATGTTGGTGCTTCTCGGCCTCCTTTTGCATACCCAACGTCTCGCCCGCTTGCGCATGATTCTGCTCGGTGAACGTTTCGCTCCTCTGTCTTGGTTGCGAGCGCTCGCCATGCTTATCCGCCGGTTCCCCACCGCCACGGCGGGATACACCCTGGCACTCCTCCCGCTCATTTTGGTGTGGATTGCCTACGCCATGGCCACCGAGGAACTCTTCACGGAGGGTCATTGGCTGGGCCTGAGCGCCGATTGGCGTTATGCCCTCGTGGCCCACGGCACCCAACTCCTCCTCACGGCGGCTCTCGTCTATCGCATCGCAGCAGAGGCACGCCTCTGGCCGGTGCTTTCCGAGTCACCCCCTCGGCCAGGAAAGCCCGCGCCCGTCATGGCGCACACCCCACCAGCCCAGCCCCCCGAGGCAGAGGATGGTGACAGCGAACTCCAGGCCGTCTCGACCAAACCTGTGTATCAGTTGGCGGGAGTCACGGTTCTCCTTGGGACTCTTCTGTTCAGCGGGTCTCTCTGGGAGGAAATCCTTTCCCCCACCCCTCCCCCGCCACCCGTGATGCATGCTTCCAGCCATGCGGACTTCACCTCACGCCCCCTCCCCGACGCACCTGTTCGACAGGGTGAGTACCGCATTGAAGCGAAGCTCGACGTCGAGAACGCCACGGTCGTCGCAAAGGAGTGGGCAACCTTTATCAATACGTCCACGCAGCCCGTAGAGGATCTGTGGCTCCACCTGTACGCCGCCGCCTTTGCCAACTCGGAGACAACCTGGATGACCGAGGGCTCCCCCGAACCGATTAAAGATCGGGGGGCAGAAGACGGGGGTTTCCTCTCAATGCGATCCGTGGGAAGAGTCCCCGGCCCTGCAAAGCCAGTGGTCGACCTCAAAGAGGTAACCACGATCAACGACTCGCTCATGCATGTTGATTTACGCCACCCTGTGCTCCCCGGAGACAGTGTCACTCTCCTCATTGAATTCGAAACGCGCTTTCCACGGGTCATCGCACGGATGGGAAAGACGGGGAAGCACATCGACGGGATGCAGTGGTACCCCAAGTACTGCGCGCACAGTGAAAAGGGGTGGAACAACATCCCATTTCATCGCATGGGAGAGTTTTTCGCCGACTTCGCTCATTACGAGGTCACCTTCGAACACGATGAGGAGGTCATCCTTGAAGCCACGGGCATCCCCACGGAACTCGAGACCGATATCCCCGGAATCAAACGGGTCCGCTATATCACCCCGAGTGACGTCCACGACTTTGCTTTCTGCGCCGACCCCGATTTTGTTCGGGCAACAAAAACGTTCACCTACCCAAACGGCAGGGACGTCGAAATCATCTATCTCTGCCAGCCCTATGCCACGCCAAAGATTGATCAGGTTCTGGACATCGTCGCCAGCTGCCTCGATTTTGCAGGCCGATATTGGATGCCTTTTCCCTACCCTCGCATCGTCGTCGATGGGCTCCCCCACAGCCTCGGTGGTGGCATGGAATACCCCATGCTTTTCACGATCAGTCAGCGTTTCCCAAACCATTGGCAGTGGCTGGTGGACCTCACAGAAGATCCCGCGGGAGTCACGGCCCATGAGTTCGGCCACGAGTATTGGTACGGCATCATGGCCAACAATGAGTACGAGGAAGCCTGGCTCGACGAGGGCATTAACTCCTGGGGAACAACCAAGTTCCTTGAATATCACTGGAAGGACAGGGGCCGTACGGATCTCCTCACCTTTTTAGAGCGAGACCTCATGGTTTCGGTGGCGAACGGCTCCTTTACCACCCACATCCCCTGGCTGGACGACCGGCTTGGCCTGCAAGACTGCATCGGCTGGAACCAAAGCCCCTTCCATGACACCCCACCAGAAGATCCCACCCAGAATCCCAGCCTCTTAGGGTTCCGATTCCCCTCCATCCGCAGTCTCCGCCTTCCCGACATGAGCGCGGGGAGAGCTGTATGGCAGAAGGGCCGCTATTACAACGTTGCCCGCCACCTGCCGCTCTCCGCCCCCTCACGAGACCACGAGAGAGGAACCTATGGCCCCCTGGTGTATTCCAAAGCGGCCTTGGTTATGGAGTCCCTCGAGCGCCACCTCGGCTTCGAAAGAATGCAACAGGTCATGAGCGCTTACGTCTTTCGTCATGCCTTCACTCACCCGACGCGAGACGATTTTCTTTCCGTCGTGAGTTCTCAAACGGGAGGCGTCCACGACCGGTGGCTCAGTCAACTCATTACGACGAAGGGTGCTCTGGACTTCTCAGTGGAGAGCGTCGTGTCTCGAAAAGAACGAGGGCTTTTAGGATACAGCCCCCAAACACACCCTGGAGACCCGGTAACCTGGGTGGAACCCGACAAGGAAAAGGACACCACGTTGTGGTTCAGCCGTTTTGTTGTCCGGCAGTTGGGCGAGATTGAAGCTCCCGTTGAAATCGAAATGGTTTTTGAAGATGGCACGACTCTCCGCAAATCCTGGAATGGGACAGGAGCTTTTCAACGCATCGAGCACAGAGGGCCCTCCCGCCTCACCGAAGTCACCGTCGATCCCGACCGACGCTTCTTGATCGATCTCAATCGCAATAACAACGGATGGCGGCGCAAAGAAGCCAAGGAGACGACATCCGTCCTCACAACCTTTGTTCGGTTCTGGGCTCAAACATATTTGAATGGATGGGCGTTCCTCTTCTAGAGCCCTGACTCTTCTCGGAGAGACCGTCCCAACGGGCTAGAATCTGCTGATTAATCCACAATCTGGTTCGCACTCCACGAGACCGCCCATGTTCGCAATGGTGACCCGCTCTTTGCTCGCTGCCCTCGTCTGCGGACTCTTCCTCTTCGGTTGCGGTCCCAGTACAGCAACTCCACCAGAGGGCGCGCCCAACATCCTCATCATTTCCATCGATACCCTGCGCGCCGATCGCCTCGGTGTTTATGGCAACGACGACTGGGCGACGACTCCCACCCCCGCAATGGACGCCCTGGCCGACAGAGGCGTTGTCTTCGACATGGCGACTGTGCCCCGCGGACAGACCCGCCCCGCGATCGCCGCCATGCTCACCGGGAAATTTCCCATCACCTCAGGAGTACGCGAGAACGGCATGTTCCTTGAGAAGCACCATCGGACCTTCTTTGAACACCTTCTCGAAGGGGGGTATCAGACCGGCGTGTTCATCGCCAATTTCGAACGGGGCACCATGGGAAGCGAGTGGGCCTATCGTGGTGCCCAGCAGGGCGTCGACGGGCACGGCAATGAGGGGCGAAAAGCCGGTCCCGAAAGCGTTCTCCAAGAGCAGTGGGATGACCGCGTCGAAAGGGCGACGCATGAGTTCCTCCGGCAAACGGATCCCTCCCGCCCCTTCGCCGCATGGGTTCATTTCTACGACGTCCACAAGCCCTACAACCCCCCGGAAGGGTTTGATCGTTATGGCCAATACGCAGACATGCCCCTCGCCCTTTCAAAAGTCGATAGCACGACAGGAAAGAGGCTCCATGACCACCTCGACGCAATCTCACTTGGCGACCGCTTCGTGGGACCGGATGAGCTTCGTCGCATTCTCGGGCTTTACGACGGGACGGTGACAGCCACGGATGTTCGCGTCGAGCGCATCCTCACCACTCTGCAAGACATGGGAAAAGGGGACGAGACCACGATCATTCTGACATCAGACCACGGGGAGGAACTCTTCGATCGCAATCGCTACTTCTACCACGGCAACAGCATCCACCTAGGAACGCTGCGGGTCCCCCTCATCATCGCTGGGCCCGGCATACCCGCCGGCGGCCGGACCGATGTGCCCGTCATGAACCTGGATCTCGCTCCCACCATTCTCGAAATGGCCGGCATCGCCACCCCAGAAACGATGGAGGGAAAATCACTTCTCCCCATCCTGTCCGGGCGCTCGTCCGCCCCTCCCCGGCCCGTCTCCTTCTATGAATGGCAGGACCTTATCTACGGGGCTTCGGATGGAACTCATTTCTACATTCATAATCCAGAGCATGTACACCCTCAGAAGCCGCCCTACTGGGAAACCGGCCAGTCCTACGCCATCGCCTGCTTCGAGGGATATGACCTGAGCACTGACCCTCTCCAGATCAACAATGCCTTCGAGACTCTCGACCCCGTCCAACTCGTCAAGAGGCAGGGCCTTCCCGAAGACTATCGCCCTCTTCGTGCCGCACTGTTTGAATGGCTCGCCGACCCGTCTCACGAGCGGAAACTGAGTTGGCCAGGCCTCACCGGCCCGATCCGGCAAGCCGTTCAGGCAGAAGCAGAGCGCATGGCGGCTTTGGGATACGTCGGCATGGAAGCTCAAGGCAGAGATCACCTTCGCCTGCATGACTGTGCCCCGCCCAAGGAGCGATAGGCTCGACCTGAATGCAACGAAGGCCGCAACCTCTCGGTCACGGCCCTCGATTCACTGAGCGAAGAAAGAGATTAGAAAAGGCCGATCTCCACTCCCTCAGAGCCATAGACGCCTCCTGTTGCCAGAGCGCCAGGATCAGACACAAAGACTTGGCTGTAGATGCTCATCCCAACAAGAGCCGTGTTATAGGGAAGGTTCAACTTCGTCGTTCCCACTCCCGTCCCATCTGTCGCACCTAAAAGCAGCAGAAAGATGGAAGAGGGGACCACGTTCATTGGAACGGGGAAGCGACGATCCGGGAGGGGAGTCCCCGCCGGATCAGACGTGAACGCAAAAGAAGTCACCATCACCTGGTTGGGTGTTGCGTCGGTCACACCTAAAAGCCAATGGGGGTTTCCGATGTTTGCCGGGTAGTGGGCAATCATCTCCATGGGGGTCCCATTTGCATTGACACCTGCCACGCCGTACGTCGAATTCGTCGGCGGCATTTCGCTTCGAAGGGTAGGACGTGTAAAAGGAAATTCCCTGTTTACGACTCTCTGATCTGTAACTCCGAACTTCAGGAAGTCGATGAGATCGAGTTGCTGCTGAGCTGTGAGATTGAGTGGGTTGATCTCGACATCGAGATTCGGCCCCGGGAAGGCACCACCGTCATCGTAGAACTTCACCAACTCCTCAATGGTCTCAACACCACCGTTGTGGAACAAAGGCGTGCGAAGCGCTGCATTACGAATATTGGGTGTCTTGAACTTGCCCCTATCTGCTGGGTCACCGGTATGCCCTTCCCGGCCCGTGTCTTCCGCATCCGGGCGAACACCAATATTGTGAAAATTGTCGTCCGCGGTGAAAGGAAGAACGTGACAAGAGACACAGTTTCCAGTCACTGTATTGAAGATCTGAAAACCAGCCTCCCACGGCCCAAGATCGGGAGTGTTTCCCTTGAGGAATTCGTCAAGGGGAGTCTGGTCTGAAACAAGGGTCCGCTCATAGTTGGCAATGGCAAAAATGATGCGCTCGGGCGTCACTGCGCCATCTCCGTAGGCCGCCATGAACATGTGGGGGTAGGTGGGGTAGGTGCCCAGGTGGTCCGCCATTTCGGGCGGCAAGTCCGTCGCCAGGGCCATGGGCCGAACGCCTGGGATTTTGCTCGCAATGTGAAGCCAGGTCTCACCGAGAGCAGACATTTCGACAGAAGAGAGGGGAGGTCCAGCTGCTTGCGATTCCAATCCTCCGCCAAAAGGAATCGTCTCCACGCCGGTTACTGGATCAACGAAAGTGCCACTCGCCCGGCCATCCCAAAAGAGCGTGTCAAAGAAACCCGAATTGATCGCCGTGGGAGATTTCCGACCTGTCGCTTGGACATGGGGAAAAAAGGTCGGCTCGGAGACGAGACTGCTCGAAGCGAGATCATGCTGTACCACGCCTGGAGATCCGGCAACATCATCGTCATTACCGAAGACCCCGTCCGGGCCAGGGTGAGTTCCCATCACGCCCCGGGGATCACTTCCGCCAATCTCGTGAATATGGCAGGTACCGCAGGCCATAGTGTTGTCGGTGCTCATCTGCTCTTCCCAAAAGAGGAATTTGCCCAACAAAACCTGATCGGGATTCGTGGGGTTTTCCTCCGGAGAGGAGGCAACGCCCGGCATGGGCACATCAGCCTGAGCCATCACAACTGGCCCTGAACCCAGGAGGAGAACAGCAACAAAAATACAGCCGGAGACAAGCACGCTTCGCAAATTCATATTCTTCTCGAGGTCAGGAGATGGGGAGCGGGGAGAGCCTCGACAGACCGGACCACGCGAGAGAAAACACTCTCATCACGCAATCCGCCATACAGGCTGCAAACCGAAGTCTACCCCCAAAAATCAAAAACCGTCAAAGCATGAATTGCGCATATGCGGAATGAAAAGGGGCGCTCCACGGCCATGAGCCCTGCAGACCTGACTGACTGTCCGATTAGACAGCTTTATTCATCAAGGCCACCGAGAAAAAATCCACCGCAAACGCACTACTCGTCGGCGTCAGACGGACTCCCCACCAGCAATTCCGCCATTGCGTCGAGGTCAAGAATGATGGGAACCCGAGGGTCGTTGCTGTTGAGGGTGATGGAGGAGATTCTCATTTTCTCGGCGGCGATCAGCGCGAGATAGATGTCCCCACCTCGACTGTTGAGGATGTCATTGCGAAGAACATCTCTGAGGGCGCGTGCCTTGTCCACATCAAGCTGCCCCTGCGCTTCAAGGGCAACGGCCTCTGCCTCAGCATCTGCCTTCACTCTGGCCTCATAGACCCGTGCTCCGGCATCGATCTCAGCAATGAGCACCTCGTACTTGCTTGTCTCCTCCTGCAACTTCTTATCCCAGTCGGCGGTCAACTTCTTCTCAGCCGCCTCGATTTCCTTCTCGATGGTATTGGTGCGCTGCTCTTCGTTGGCCTGTGCCGCTAAGGCCGCGTCCAACTCAGCCTTCTGTGTGAAGTACTGCTTCTCCTGCAATTTTTCTTCGTATTCAGGAAGAAAGGACACCCGACGGATGAGGATCGTCTCTGCCTCCACAAAGAAATCAGCGAGTTTCGCGTTCAAGAGAGGGAGGACCAGTTCGATCCGTTCGAGACGGACGCTCGTGAGTTGGAGGTCCTCACTCGACAGTTGGGAGAGTTCTTCCCGAAGGACGGAGACCACCGTGGATTCCACACGACTGCGATAACTTTGGCGCAATCCACGCGCCACAATCTTCCACCCCTCGCCCGCTTTAATCCGGTAGGGAACGGTCACATCCAAAGTCGTCGTGTTGTTGTCTCGAGTACGCAACTCAAGGGCCGGCTGCCACACGGTGACCCCCGAATCCCGGTGCTCTCGGCTTGAGGCACTATAGTGGAGAAAATGGGTCTGCTTTGGCAGGCGATACCACTTGTGATAACCACCAACCCCAAGGTGAAAACCGGCGGGGAAATCCCCCTGTTCGATACCCCCGGAACCCCAACGAATCTGGCGAACACCGATCTCCATGGGATGGATCCGCTCAAAGAGGAGACCGAAGATCAGCGGAACAAGCACCACCAAGAAGAAAATGACCATCAACCCACGAGGCATGCGGTTCATTGTCCGCCTCCGAGTTGGTCGAGAAGACCTGCTTCAATCTCCACTCGGTCAGGCGCCATATCCTTTGCGTAGGGAATAAGGGTGAAATCCATATCCCCCAGTCGCTCGGCAAGACGTTCCCGCACAAGAATCTGCCCCTTCCCCTCAAGGGCCTTGATGATCGCTTCGAGCCCCTCGGCTTCCTTCCTGGCCTTTTCTGACATCCCTCGTGCCTGCCCTTCCAACTCGGCCTGATGGGACTGGCCTGATGCGATTTCCAACATCGCATAGGCATCAGCAGACTTTTCGACCTGCACCCTGTTCTTTTCCGCCCCGACTCGTTCCTTTTCCAAAGAACCCAAGAGAGCAGCGAACTCGACACCCTTTGCGGCGTCGATCTGGGCCAGTCGGCGATCTCTCTCCTGCACCAACTGCACAGCTCTTGCCATGAGACGTTCGGTTTCCTGGTTCGCCACCTTGCGATCCTCAATGGCCTGCTCATAGCCCGCGTCAAACTTCGGCTTGGGCGTAATAACCTGAATGATCTTCACGCCATGGGGATTCAGAAGTTTATTGAGTCGATCGCTCGCTACGCTCGTCGCCGTCTTATAGACCGTGGGGTTCGCCACATCCGCGGCGGAGAATTTTCCAAACTCGTCCCGGAGAACCGACCGAGCATAGGCCCGCACCCAGTTCACCTTGAAGGAGTCCTCGGGACCCGAATCAGACAGCACCAGGGTGGCCGCATCCGGAATCAGTTCATATTGAATCTCGATCTCTTCAAACCAGAAGTTACTGCCGTCATTGGCACGAACCGTCAACTTGCTGACGTGGTTCTCGTTGACATCCCGATTCCCCTCCATCAGGAACTTCTGGGGGCTTTTATCGAAGAGGAAAGCCTGCTTCAGGAAGGGCAAGAAAATCTTGAAGCCCGGCTGAGTCACCAACTCTTTCTCTGCGGAGAGGTAATTCACGATCACCGCGACCTGGGCGTCTTCGATCTCCACCATCCCCCCTTGACCGCTGGCGACGAACAAGGCGAGGACGAGACCGATGCTGCTCAAGAACAACCAGAACATCACATGGCTTGGCTGGAGAGACTTTTTGTCACCTCCCTGACCACCAGAGGGTGGATCAGAACCAGCAAAGGCGTCCTCAAAATCAGACGTGGACATCGGGATTCTCTTCCTCCGCAAACTTGGGCCACAAAGGTTACGAAAAAGAGGGCCCTTCGCGCGCCCCCTTAGGCACAGATCACAATAAACCTGGAAGGTGCAGGTCTTTTTGCCTAGCGCATGTCAGCGCCTCTTCGTACCCCGCGTGAGCATGACGCATCACACCGGTCCCCGGATCGTTCGTTAACACTCGCTCCAAGCGGATGGCGGCCTCAGGAGTTCCGTCAGCCACAATGACCTGCCCTGCGTGTTGGCTGTACCCGATCCCGACCCCTCCTCCATGGTGGATCGAGACCCATGTCGCCCCCGACGCCGTGTTCAAAAGAGCGTTGAGAAGAGGCCAGTCGGCAACGGCATCCGTTCCGTCCTTCATTCCTTCCGTCTCACGATTCGGCGAGGCTACCGAACCGGTATCGAGATGGTCTCGTCCAATCACGATGGGGGCAGAGATCGCCCCGTCCGCCACCAACTGATTGAAAGCCAGCCCGGCCTTGGCTCGGTCTCCTAGACCCAACCAACAGATTCGAGCGGGTAGCCCCTGAAACGCGATCCTCTCCTGCGCCATGCGAATCCACCGAGCCAGGGCGGCATCCTCGGGGAAGAGCCGGAGAAGGACTTCGTCGGTCTGCCGAATGTCCTCCGGATCACCAGAGAGAGCAGCCCATCGAAAAGGCCCCTTCCCCTCGCAGAAGAGAGGGCGGATGTACTCGGGGACAAAGCCCGGGATCTCGAAAGCATCCTCAGCCCCTGCAGCCTGTGCATGACCTCGGAGATTGTTGCCATAGTCAAAGGTGATCGCACCCTTCTCCTGAAGGTCGCGCATGGCACGGATGTGATCGACCATCGTGGCGAATGACCGGCTTTCGTAGTCCTCTGAGTTCTCACCCCGCAAAGCGAGGGCCTCTTCCAGGGCAAGGTCTCTGGGGACGTAACCGTTGAGCGGGTCATGGGCTGAAGTCTGATCGGTGAGAACATCAGGCACCACATCCCGAGCAATAAGACGTTCAAGCAGTTCCACCTGATTCCCAACCCATCCGATGGACTTTGCCTCTCCCGCTTCTACCCAGGCCAACGCCGTGTCAATCGCTTCATCGAGGTTGGTGGACATCTGATCGATGTATTGGGACGCCAAGCGCTTTTCGATCCTGACGGCATCCACGTCAGCCCCCAGGAAAACTCCACCCGCCATCACCGCAGCAAGAGGTTGAGCTCCTCCCATCCCCCCAAGGCCTCCGCTCACCACAAGACGGCGCTGGAGTGTGCCGTCGAAGTGCTGGTTCGCCGCGGCCATAAAGGTCTCATAGGTTCCCTGGACGATGCCTTGACTCCCGATGTAGATCCAACTCCCTGCGGTCATCTGGCCAAACATCATCAATCCCTTCCGCTCCAGTGCGTTGAAGTGATCCCAGTCGGACCAACGCCCCACGAGATTGCTGTTCGCAATGAGAACCCGCGGCGCCTCTGTGTGGGTTTTGAACACGCCCACAGGTCGCCCCGACTGCATGAGAAGCGTCTCGTCATCGCCCAGTTCCCGAAGAGCTTCCACGATGAGGTCGTAATCCCTCCAACTGCGAGCAGCCCGCCCCGACCCGCCATAGACCACAAGGTGTTCGGGATCTTCTGCAACCTCTGGATCGAGGTTGTTCATGAGCATGCGCAGGGCGGCCTCCGTCTGCCATGACCTGCAGGTGAGGTCGGGGCCCCGGGGAGCCCGAACGGTCTTATAGGGACGGTCCGTCAAGAATCATCTCCTGGCTAGGTGGTGAATCTTGCCACACCAGCCCTTCTCCGTCCCAGCCCTCCACGCCAAACAAAGAGTTTCCACAACACTCCCGCTAAGATATTCGGCCATGACAGGGTTTCTCGAAATCGTTCTCATCATCCTCGGTGTCGGCCTCCTTGGGGGCCTTGCGTGGTTCGCATGGAAGATGGAGCAGAAGAAGAGGGAGGCCTTCGCTGCCTGGGCTCAATCCCACGGATGGACCTACGACTGGAACCAAAACCGGGATATCGCACAGCGATATGCCTTCCTTGATCGATTGCAAAGTGGCGCGAACCGCTACGCCGTCCACTGCCTCGCGGGAGAATGGCGTGGACATCCTGCAGAGGCCTTCACCTTTCATTTCGAAACCTACTCACACGGAAAACACGGGAGAACCACCCACCACCACTACTTTGCTGTCGTTTTGTTTCATCTGGAACAGTCCTTCCCCGAGCTGTGCATCCACCCCGAAGGCCTTTTCGCAAAATTTGGGCAGATGTTGGGGTTTGACGACATCGACTTCGAATCGGTGGAATTCTCCAAAGCCTTCTCGGTTCGTTCCGAGGACAAAAAATTGGCCTACGACTTCTGCCACACCGGAATGATGGAACACCTTCTACAACACCCCAAGACCGCCCTTGAACTGGAAGGGAGCGTCCTCGCCCTCTACGACAAGCGCTCTCTCAAGCCCGATGACATCGAGCACCGGCTCGACCAACTCCATCAGGTCAGAACACTCATCCCTGACTTCCTCTTCAGGGACTAACCCTCAGGAGACTCCCATGCTCTTCATCCTCGTCCCGATCGTCCTCGTCCTCCTGATCGCCATCTCGATCTACAACGGCCTCGTCTCGATTCGAAACCAATGCGACGAGGCCTGGTCCAACGTGGACACCGAACTCAAGCGTCGCTACGACCTCATCCCCAATCTGGTCAATACCGTGAAGGGATACGCCAAACATGAGAAAGAGCTTCTCACCGAACTGGTCGACCTCCGTGAAAAAGCTTCTGCAAACGCCGGCTCCCCGGCATCCCAAGCCGCCGATGAGGTCGCTCTCCAAGGAGTCCTCTCAAAGTTAATGGTGCGACTAGAGGCCTACCCTGATTTAAAAGCCAGTGAGAACTTTCTCGAACTCCAGAAGGAAGTCGCGAATACCGAAAACCGGATTCAGGCAGCCCTGCGCTTCTACAACGGAAACATTCGCGAGAACAACAACAAGGTGCAGCAGTTCCCATCCAACATCATGGCCAGCATGTTCCATTTTGAACTGCGTGAGTTCTTCGAACTCGACGTCCCTGAGGCGAGAGAAACACCCGAGATCTCTTTCGAGGACTCATGAAAGCCGGATGTCCATGACGCGCAGAGGGTGGCCCCTTAAAGGAAGCTCCATTGCACTGCTGGCCACCGTTCTATCCTCCCCCCTCTTGGCAGCAACGATCGCTGCCCAAGAGATTATTTTTGCCGACCTCGATCTGGCTGGATGGACAAAACGAGGTGTCGTCAAAGTCGAGGTTTCACCCATGCCCATGAACTCCTCGGGGGCACTATGGGATCGAGATCCCACAACGGCTCTCCAAATCACCGGTGACAGTGAGGGAGTCGTACGAGTGCTGTTCGGTCGTTCTCAAATCGTCCGTGAAGTTGTGATCGATCTGCACCCACCAAGCACCTACGAAGTTGACCTTGTTGTGATCGAACCGGATGGCAGCCGCTTTGCAGCCGGCTCCCGGGTTGGTGCGGGTGGACAGGCCCTGACCTTCGGGCTTCTCGACGTAAATAGCTCAGCCCTTGAAGTCAGGATTGACAACCTCGACGGTACCGCAACCACCGCGATCGCCGGCATGTCTGTCACGGGTGAGATCACCATCACAGACCTTCGTATGACCGAGATGCCGGCCTTCCTTCCCGAAGGCGGAAGTTTTCCACTAACGGTCCTTGGGAAAGACGACCGCGGCGGATGGCCGGACCTCAGCGGGAGAGTCGAACTCATCGTGAAGCCAGACCGCGCCCTGGCCCTCGCCCCGAAGGGACGGGCAATGACACGAGTCAGTGGCCCAATCTCTGTACAACCTCGTTTGGGATCGGTCATCGGCCCTCCAGAGCCTCTCCTCGTCATTCCACTCACCGCCCCTCCGGCTCCCCCAGAGGCGGCTCCGGGGACGGACAGCGTCCACCTAGCCCTCACAGGAACTTCACCTTTTGAAATTTTTAGGCGGATCTCCGGCGAGAGCACAGCCCACTCTCTGGGCATCTCACATGGATCTTCGTTCCTTGATCTCACCGTCCAACCCGGGACGGCCTATCACTATTCAGTTCGACGGACGGACATCCTGAACAACCCCCTCTCGAAAACCTCGACCGAAACACGGACTCGAACGTGGACTCAGTTGCCGGAGAGCTACATCAAAACTGGCCAGTTTTCAGTTTTGGTCCCTCTTTTTGTGGATTCCATGGGACCAGGTGAAGCCCAGCGCATTTCGGCCAGCCTTGAGGCCGCCCGGAGATTTCTCTACCGGCACAGTCGTGGCCAATGCATCGTCGATCTCTCCATCCTGCCTGTCACCGGCCCCACCCCTCCGACAACCGGCCCAACGATGGCTGGCATCGAGAGGAAACTCCAAAATCTCGGTGTCCGCGGGGATCATTATTCGGCCATTTTTGCTGTCTCCAATGCCTTCTCCGGTTCCTGTGCCGGCTTCACTCTTCTTGAGGGAACAGCAGGAGCGATCGGACGCGGTCACGCTGTCCCAACCCCAACCGACACGATGGGGCCAGACCCCGCCATGGCATGGACCTTCGTCCACGAGTTCATTCACCTTCTCACGGATCCCATGGCAGCCGTCTCGGGAATCCCCGGCCTCCCCACGGGACACCTGGGCGAAGATTTTGCGCTTGGACGCCTCGGAAGCGGTATCGGCCGGCCTCTCGACACCGGGGACATCTGGGACGGTGCAGCGGCTCTTCTCCAGCACTACCCCGCATGGTCTCTTCTTCACCCCAAGTATCGGCGCCCCCTATCCATTCAAGACAGCGACGGAGACGGTCTTGCCGATGACGACCCACGCCTGCCTTATGACGAGCATCGCCTCGGGACAGACCCCTTGCGCCTCGACACGGACGAAGACGGTATCTCGGATATGGACGAGCTCAGTGCCGGCGTCTATTCCGGATCAGATCCTCTTCTCCTCGACACCGACGGCGACGGAATCGCTGATGGAGAGGACCCCTGGCCACTCCATTGGTACTCCGGACGCATCCCCTGGGGTGAACAGCCTCTTCTTCTCGCCCAGGGGGCGCCCCCCGACGGTCCTGTCGTCCAGGCATGCTGGAATCGACAGGCGTTAGTCCTGTCGTTCAACACCATGGGCGCCCATGACATTTTCATCGACCTCGATGGGAGCGGAGCACTTGGACGATGGGAAACTGACGCCCACTACGGAGACTCCATCGAGGATGGCAGCGACCTGTGGTGTGGTGAACGTCGCCTTACGATTCGCCCACACCTCGAGCCGAGGGGCATCTTCCTCGGACAAGAACGATTACCTGGTGGAAACCTCGCCATCGGAAGAACCGATGACGGCCGGGTTCACGTCGTGGCAAAAATTCCAGCGGACCTTCCTCCGGGGCTTTCTCACGTCTCGCTCAAAGGGCCAGGCTTTCAAACGACCGGACTTCGATTAGAGCTTGGAACGACCCTAGGGCTTGGCATCGTTCTTCGACCCATTGGGTCCGCAGAGGCTGACCCCTTCGATCCGTTCGATCCCGGATTGCCCTGGCAATCCCTCTTCGAGACGCACCGTCTCTATGACGCCACGCTTGCGGACGAGTAGGCCAGCCTCCTCAAAGGACGGTCAGCCGGAATAATCTCCGTCATCGCCAGCTGGGTCGAACTGGAAGATGCCAGCAACAAAATCGACGACCTCACCAACTCTCAACTCCATATCGAAGCCGATGCCAAGCATCATCGTCTGTCGCCAGGTGAGTAAATCGAGAGGATTTCCAGGATCTGCCTCCTGGAATCCACCAGGGCCGTCATCGCCGAACTGCCAGCCATAACTTCCACTGAGGACCCCTGAAGACCCCTCTGCTCCATCAGTCGTGTAAGAAATGTCCTTTTCGTCGTGGTATCCGAGGAGAAGCCCCCAGGAACACCCCGTTTCGTTCCAAGTCGCCAATTCACGGTTCGCGAGACCAGCGGCCTTCACATTGTCGTAATACGATGCACCAAAGTGCAGGAGACGCGTTGCCTCAACCTTGTAAGCGGCGCCTTTACCCACCATTCCGTGAATACGAACGCAATCCGCGAGGTCGCCCCCTCGGTTAACGAGGTAACTCCCCGCATCATTCGATGCGCAGGCTGGCAAGAGAAGTAGGGTCAACAGGAGTGTGGTGAGTGTTCTCATTTATGTCTCATTCTTCTTTCAGAGGAAAAGGAATCAATAGAACGAGTCGTACCAAGCGAATAGGCCTATATGCAACGAGAGAACTCGACTTGGCCAAAATCCTTGGCGACTCATATCCTGTTTTTTAAATATGTATGGAGAGACTTGATGAAATTTTGGGCAAAAATGGGTCTTTCAGCCATGTTTGGTCAGTATGCTATTCGCTCAAGTCGGAAGCGTGTGCTTCCGCGTTAAAACGTCTTCCCCAGGGAAAACAAGATCATGGCCGACAACGATAGTCCGTTTTCTGCGCCCCCCCCGCAGGGGAACCCATTTTCTCCTACACCACCACCGAGTCCCGCTCCGGAGCCTAAAAAGGTGACAAACGAAAGCCTCGTGATTGGTAGCAAAGTTAAGGCATACATTAAGTCGAAGGGCCTGATGTGCGCTGGCGACCTCCCAAACGCTGTTTCCGACAAGGTCCGTGAATTGCTGGACGGCGCTGGTGTGAGAACGCAGGCCAACAAGAGATCAACGGTTCGTCCCGCCGATCTCTAAAGGAATGCGAGGGTTTTCCCTCACTTTTCCAGTGATGTCTTGAGATTCAGGCCTTCTGAGGCCGTCTCAAGCGAATGTGCCGTACTGTCGGGTAGGTTCCGGCAGTGCGGCAGCGTTCTTTGGTGGCTAGGCTGCTCGGAGGGCTTTTTCCTTTCCTGAGGAAAAAGGAGCGAATGCTGTGAGTCGCCCTGTTTTCCGCCTTTCTCCCCACTCTCCGAACCCGGACTCGACCGTCTACGTCGACGGGGTGGAGCCCGGCTATCGCAGCCTCAGCCATTGGCCCGGCAACACCACCCCAGACCCCTTTCGTGCCGATCTCAGCACCGAAATCGCCCTCCTATGGGCGGAGAAGGACCCCAGCGAACGCATTGAGATCCTCGGACCATTCGATCTCCTGGCAAACAACCACTACGACACGGATGGGGCCCTCTCCGCTTTTGCCGTTTTACATCCAAAAGAAGCCCTTCCACGTCGAGACCTGATGGTTCGAGCCGCTGCAACGGGTGATTTTGGCCTGTGGTGCGGAAAAGACGCCCTCGCTGTGGACCTGTCCGTGATGCATCTCACGAAAAGCCCAAAATCACCTCTCGCCGAACAACTCGACGGCGTCCTCGATGACACAGAGCGATGGAGCCTCGGCTACGCATGGCTTTTCGAGCACCTCCCAGAGATTCTCGACAACCCCTTCACCTTGAAGCCCCTCTGGGAGGAACGCTTCGAGAAAATTATCGCCGACATCTCTCGAGTCGAGAAGGGTGAGGGGCTCACCGTCAAGCCCTACCCAGAAAGCGACCTCGCCGTCGTCACCGTCGACGCTCCCATCACGACCATGGGCCTCCATGTCGCGGCCGGCGACCTTTACAGAGTCCTCCTCGTCACACGCGCCGAAGAAAACAACCGCTACCGCTTCTTCTATCGAGACGAATCCTGGTTTGATCTCGCCAGACCGAATCCACCCGTCCGCCTTCCTCTCACCGCCTGCGTCGAAAGCCTCACGGCCCTTGAAACAGCCTCCGATGGACGTTGGTGGGCCACCGAACTCACTGAGCCCGTCGCCATGATGGGTTTCGGAGACCCCGAGACGGTCGGCAGCCCCTTTTCCGCTGACCCGGACCTCTCCGCAGAGCCGTCGAGCGATTTAAGTGAGGAGACGGTGACCCATGCTCTCCTGCAAGCGCTCGCTCAGGAGTAGAGAAACCTCAATTTTATTGCCCGGTCAGAAGGAAAGACTGCCTCCCTCGTCGGGATCGGCTTCCTCCTCCGCCTCGCCTTCTTCCACGGCCGTCTCCCCTCCATCCTCGACAACCAGGTCAGCCACAACCTGCTGTACCTCGACCTTGGCAGCCGATAAGCGGTCCCGGCAAAACCGCACGAGTTCCGAAGCTTCCTTCACCCGGCTCGCCAACTGATCCACATCTCCGCCGTCCTGCTCCAACTCATCTAAGATCTCATCGAGGCGCTCTCGAGCTTCCCGAAACGTCTTGGTTTTCTTTGCTGGCACCTTTGCTCTCCTTCGACTTGAAAGTCCTACCGGTGATCACCCTCGTCTGATTCGACTTCACCCCCATAGCCTAGCCCTTCGAGGTGGGCCTTGGTCTCTTCATCAAGAAGCGTGTCTGCATCAGCACCGGCCGCGGGGCGACGCTGGCGAGCCTTTTTTAACTCCCGCATCAGATGTTCTTGGAGACGCCGACCCGTGGAAGAGGGGCGGGTCCCCATCTCCACAGCGTCTTCTGAGAGTTCACCTGGGTTTTCTTCGAGGTCATACAGCCAGGCCCGCTGCTTGTTGAAGTCCACGATGAGCTTGTCCTCCCCATCGATGATCGCCCCGAGATTGAAGGCATCCATTTCCTCGTCAACGATGATCGTTCGCTTGGGTACAGCCGATTTACCCATGAGATAGGGAGTCCAGGAAGTGCCTTCAAAGTCCGCAGGAACGGCGACCCCAAGAAGGTCCATCAAAGTCGGCGCCACGTCGATCAACGGGAATGCCTCGGGGATACGCACCGACTCCCTGAGACCCCCAGGTGGCCTGAATAGCAACGGCACACGCAGTTGTTCCTCGAAGACCTCCTGCCCATGGCCATGGACGCGGTGCTGCCAGAGGCCCTCTCCGTGGTCTGAGGTCACGATGACCCAGGCACGGTCCAGGACGCCCTGTTCTTCCAAAACTTGGAAAACCTCCCGCAATTGCTCGTCGAGCCAGGCTATTTCTCCGTCGTAGAGGGCGACCGCCTTCTCCAACTCACGGGGTGGCGGCCTTTTCCCACGGAAAAACCGAAGAGCTTTCCGACTCCCATCAAAGAGGCTGTCATTGCCGGGGGCGTACTCAAACTCTTCCCTCGTCCGATAGGGGTCGTGGGGATCCACATAGTGCAGATAGAGGAATGCATCGCCTTCCCCAAGTGCCTCGATGGCCTCAACAGCCGGCTCCTTCATCACGGTGGCATCGGCATAGAGATTTTCCGGAAAGTCTTTAATGAAGGTGTAGGTGTCAAACCCCTGGTCAAAGCCGAGGGAAGCCACCACATTGCCATTGGAGACCACCCCCACCGTCTCATAGCCCTCCCCCTGGAGGAGCTCGGTAAACGTCGTCACGGACGCAGAAAGGGTCCCATCACGATTCTCGCAGCCATGGCTTTCCGGCAAGCGGGAGGAAAAGAGGGTCGCCATGGACGCCCGAGTCCAACTGGCGTTGGCGTAGGCCCGATCGAACACAATGCTCTCCCCGGCAATCTCTTCGAGAAAAGGCGTCGTTGATCTTTCGTATCCCGCGAGGTTCGTGTGGTCGACCCGGAGGGTGTCGATGAGAAGCAAAACGACCGACGCCGGCTGCCCCACGCCCTTCTCGGAAAGAATGGCCTCATCGAGGAAGGCGCCATCCTCTTGGTCCCCGCCGCATCCGCTGGACAAACACGTCGCCAACCCGAAAAGGAGGAGGCAGGCCCATGAGTTTGCCGACAACTTCATCACTCTTCCTCTTTCGATGACGTCATCGCCTCGCCATCCTCAATTGCTGGGTGAATCGCCTGGGTTGTGACATCGAGTTCGCCATCGCGCAATCTCACGGTCAACCCCTCTCCGACTGCCACCTTCTCAACTTCTTTGAGCGTGGTGCCGTCCGACCGCCTCACCCAAGCATATCCCCTTCCCAGGACCCGTGCCGGATCGAGGAGGCGAAGCCGGTCATGCCGGCTCGTGAGATCGTTTTGGGTCTGCTGCAAGACGCCATCGGCCATGGCCTGAACCCGAACAGCCTGACGGATAAGGCGAGATTCAGCGTCACCCAGAACTTTCCCCTGAGATCCCGTCACGAGTCGAGTCACGGCAAGAGTGATGAACTCCCCTCCCCGCTCAAGCCCCCGTGAAACGAGTGAGGAAAGTCGAGCAGCAAGGCCGGCCATGCCTAGATATTCTCCATCCACACGAGTCTGGGCGTGCGACCGAAGCCAGTCCGCAGACTCCAGCAACCCCCTGGATTTTTCATCGAGTGCGCTCTGAGCGAAGCGCGCTGTCTCCTCCCATGCCGTTTGGACGTGGTCCCAGCCATCCCGGGCCCGTCCCACGAGAAACTCTGCGACCGCGGTCGGCGTCTTGAAAAACCGGTGCGCCGCAAGATCAGAAACGGACGTATCGATTTCATGCCCGATGCCGGTCAGGACCGGCAGGGGGCAGGAGGCCACAGCACGAGCGATCTCTTCCTGATCAAACCAGGAAAGATCCAGGCGGGACCCTCCTCCCCGGACAAGAGCGATGCAGTCTACCTGCAAGTTCGCAAGAGCCTGCAGGGCCGCCGCGACCGTCGTAAAAGTCTCATTTCCCTGCATGCGGGCGTCGCAGAAGAAAACGCGGAACGCCCACGGGCTCGATTCCAAGCCCTCCATGAAATCGTGATGGGCCGCACTCCCCTCCGAGGAAATCACGCCAATCGTCAACGGGACCTCACCAAGGGGGACTTCCTTGTTCCACTGGAAGGCTCCCTCCTTCTCGAGTTTGACGACTGTCTCCTTCCGCTGCTGGTCTAGCTTCCCAAGGGTGTAAGAGGGGTCGATCTCCTCGATGATGAAATTAACCTTCCCGTGGGGTGCATAAAAATCCGCTTTCACCCGGGCCCGAAACACCACGCCGTCCACTGGCTCCACCTGACCGACCAACTTCCCCTTTGCACCGAAGAGTTTCTCCACTGTGCCTCGCCACATAATCACATTGAGCGAGGC
>JAZALG010000027.1:0-11326 GCA_036229545.1 Planctomycetota bacterium
CCCCGCCGCTGCCCCTGCGGCGGACGACGCGCCGGCGGCGGACGAGGCACCTGCTGAGGAAGAGGCTCCTGCTGCCGAAGATCCTGCTGAGGAAGAGGCTCCTGCTGAGGAAGAGGCTCCTGCTGAGGAAGAGGCTCCTGCTGAAGAGGAAGCCCCTGCTGAAGAGGAAACTCCTGCCGAAGAAGAGGCTCCTGCTGAAGAGGAAGCCCCTGCTGAAGAGGAAGTTCCTGCCGAGGAAACCACCTTTGATGCTGAAATTCCTGCCGAATCGCCTTCTGATGAGGGGGATGTTCCGAGCGAACTATCGACTGATGACGGCATGAACAGCGATACATCCGTCGATCGCCCGGTGGTGGAGTGATGTCTCGTGAGGCTCCACGAACTAGCCAAGGAACTCGGAGCGGATAGCAAGCAACTCCTCGCTATTGCCGCGGAGTTAGGGCTTGGTATCAAGAGCCATTCCACGAACATCCCTCAGGGTGCCGAAGGTATCCTGAGGGCAGCTTGGGCCGAAGAACTCTCGGATGAAGAGGACGCTGGCGAGGATGAATCGCCAGCGGGGGTGACCATCCAAATCGGTGGGCCCACGACATCTCTGACGATCTCGACGCCCACGGACGTCAATGAGGAGGAGGCAGACGTCACCGAGGATGAGACGGTTGAGGATGAAACCACTCAGGAAAGCGAACCGGAAGACGTTGAGCCGGAGGCGCCGAGTGAATCCGTCGCAGGAGAGGCAGAGGCGGCGGAGGCCGGTCCAGGGGAAGTCGCAGAGGAGCATGATGTAGAAGTATCGGAGGAACCCGAATCACCTGAAGACGAGGCTGAGGAACAAAAGACCATTTCCGTGACGTTTGGCGGCCAGACTGCGGGTGGTGATGAAGGTGACGAGGAAGTCGAAGACGAGACGGTCGACACTGTTAATCCAGAGGGTGGCTCACCGGACGAGCCGAAATCTAAGCCACGACGTCGCGCAAAGATTGTCGGTCGTATTGATCTCACACCCGAATCGTCGGGACAATCGGATCGTGACGATTCTTCTCAGTTCGACCCTCTCGACCCCACCCGTCCGGCTACCGTGCGAGAGACAAAGCCCTCCTCGGAGGGGGATCTCGAAGACACTATTACCCATAAGATGAAACGGGCTGCTCGCCAAGGAAAAGGCGAGTGGGTTTTCGATCCAGAAGACACAACAGCGATGTCGGCGATACGACTCGGGAATTTTGGTCGTGGTCGGCGCTCCCCGGTTCGTCGTCCATCCCCTCGTCGGAACATCGTGTCGAGTCGACGCAAGCGAAGACAACCTCTTGAGCGTCCAACTCACGCCATTACGCTTCGGCCTCCAATCGGAGCCAGAGAACTGGCCGATGCTCTTGGGATTAAGTCTCGCGAGATCCTGAGTTACTTCCCGGATGATTTTGATCCACGAGATAAGAACGCGATTCTTCAGGAAGAGCATCTCATCCAACTCGCTGACCACCTCGATCGTGAGATCAATCTGCTCGAGCCTCAGACGGAGGGAGAACGATTTCTTGAAGACGAGGAGAAACGTGCAGAGTCCCTGAGGGGTGAGATGGAGCCTCGAGCTCCAATCGTGACGGTTCTTGGCCACGTGGATCACGGAAAGACCACACTTCTCGATGCTCTTCGTCAGGCCAATGTTGCCGACTCGGAAGTCGGTGGAATTACCCAGAAGACGAGCGCATATCTTGTCCGTGCCGAATCTGGCGCACCGGTCTGTTTTCTCGATACCCCCGGTCACAAGGCGTTCACCGAGATGCGCGCGAGGGGCACAGAAGCGACAGATGTTGTGGTGCTCGTTGTCGCTGCTGATGACGGTGTTATGGAACAGACCCAGGAAGCAATCGACCATGCCAATGCGGCAGAGGTTCCGTTGTTGGTGGTCATTAACAAGATCGACAAGGCCAACAGTCAGCCGGATAAGGTTCGCCAAGAACTCGCACAGGCCGGAGTCATGGTGGAAGGATGGGGAGGAGAAGTGGGTTGCGTCGAGTGTTCCGCGACAACCGGAGATGGCCTGCCCGAACTTCTGGAACGCCTCGCCCTCGAAACAGAAATTCTTGAACTCAATGCCGATCCAGGCATCCCAGCGCGCGGTGTCGTAATCGACAGTCGCAAGGATCCCGACATCGGAATCGTGACGATGGTCGTGGTGCAAGAAGGCACTCTCCGTCCAAAGGATGCCGTGTTAGCGGGCCAATCGGTCGGACGGGTGCGCTACATGCATGACGACCTGGGCCAACGTGTCGAAGAAGCGCTGCCAGGAACGCCCGTACAGGTCTTTGGGATGGAAGATCCTCCTGCTGCAGGGTCCTCCTTCCTTGTCGTGTCAGATATGAATTGCGCACGGGTGGTGGTTCAGGAGCGTAAGGCTGCACAGACGAGTGATGTGGTGGCAGCGCCTGATGTTGTCACCCTTGAGAATCTCTTTGAGCACATCGAGGCTCAGGAAGTTTCAGAAGTCAACGTGGTGATTAAGGCGGATGTCTCGGGCTCTCTTGAAGTCCTCCAGCGGACTCTCGAAGAGATGGCCCACCCCGAGGTGCGATTCCGAGTGATCAGGGCGGGGGTGGGCGCCGTTTCCGAAGAGGATGTCTTGTTGGCCCAGACTTCGGGAGCTTTTGTGATTGCCTTTGGTGTCCGCCCTGATGTGAATGCACGGGCGACCCTGGAGCAAACTGGGGTGGAGATGAAGTACTACGACGTGATTTACAACATGGTCGAGGAACTTGAGCAGGCTCTTGAGGGCGAACTTGGTTATGACGATGTGGAGACCGTCACGGGCCACGCCACGATTCGGGAGATTTTCCAATCTTCCAAGTTCGGCACGATTGCCGGTTGCTATGTGACCGATGGGACGATTAGCCGGGACAACCATGTGAGGGTTGTTCGGGATGGGGAGGCCATCTTTACCGGGCTTTTGGACAGCCTGCGCCGCTTTACAGACGACGTGAAGGAAGTCAGAGAGAACTATGAGTGCGGTATCCACGTCAAGAACTATGACGACGTCAAGGCTGAAGACGTTCTCGAAGCCTATTCCGTGAGCCAAGTGAAGAGAACCCTCGATGGCACGCGGGATTCTGCTTAACTGATTGGTGGTGACTGCTGTGTCGTGGAGTCGGATTCGTCGTCAGGAAGAAACCCTGAGAGAAAAGGTGGCAACCGTTCTCTTGGATCACTTGAGCGATCCGCGCATTGGATTTGTGACGGTTACCCGGGTGGAACTCTCGCGAGATCGAAGAACCGCCCAGGTGTTTTTCACGGTTTTGGGCACCGACGAGCAACGGCGTACAACCGAGCGTGCGCTGAAGTCTGCCGCACCGGCGATTCAAGAGCGAATCGGCAGAACTCTGACGATTCGTTTCACACCGACCCTCCGGTTTGTCTATGACGAGACCGTGGAAATCGAATCCCGAGTGCGTGGTGTGATTGATGGACTGAGCACGGACCCGGAGGGCCCTGGGGATCCAGGGAACGCTGAGGAAGCAGACCATGATTCAGACCCGAGTGAAGAATCCTGAGAGCGCGGCGAGAGGATTCTCTCGCTCTTTGACCTGGGCATGTGTTGTCACAGCAGCTGTCTGGGGTTGTGGCCCCTCGGGTGAAGACGTCACCGCTTCCTTTAGCCCGGGAGATCGACTCTTTGAATGGGGTGGCCCAGCACAGTTGGAGGTCTATCCGAAGACCAATCTGCCCTCTTCGTTGGGCGTCGTTCTGGGCGAGTCCGTTTTGTTTTTGAGTGCCCCACTTCCTCGGGATCGATGGCGTGACAAGGGACTTGCTCCTGCCCCACTCCGCGGGTGGGACACCGTGCCGGATGATTTGAGGATGTGGCGGTACCCTCTTTCTTTTTCGACCCCAGGGGGTCGTCCGCGACCACGAATCCTGCATCGAGGCGTTGTGCTGGAGAATTGGATCGCCGACCAAAGTCCTTTCCCGGGTCTTGTGGCCTGGTATGACGAGGAGGCGAGATCTGTGTCTGCGGTCTCCGTCGAGAAGCCCCAGGGAGTGACGGTCGAGTTGACTCGGCCATTTTCTGAGGTTTTCGGAACATGGGAGGGGCTGGTGGAACCGGTGGAAAAGGGTGCTCCAGCACTTGATCTTCCAGATGAACTTTATCGAAGAGTGACTTTTGGTGACGAGAGTCGCCCAGCACTTTGCTTGCCCGCACCCGGGCGTGTCGTGTTTGAGGTGAATCGCCTGGGCGTCGAGGAATTGGAATTTTCGGTAGGCGTCGCAGATCTTTCCTTTGAAAGGGTCGGAGAGTCTCTTCGTGAATCACGGAGGCGGAAGGAAGGCAGCGGGCAAATAGCAGACGGTGTTGTCCTTCGTTTGATTGTGGAGAGTGACCAGGGATCGAAACAGGTGAGTTTGCCTGCTCAGCCTGAGGATGGGTGGGTCACGGGGCGTATCAGAGTGCCTGAGCATTTCGGTCGCGCGGTCACCTTGACCTTTGAAATAGATCCAGGGCCTGCCGGCGATCGTGCTTTCGATTGGGCGGCTATTTCCAACGTAAGAGGTGTGGGAGGTGAACAAACACCTGCGGGCCGTCCCCATGTTGTGATCGTGGATTTGGACACTCTTCGCGCTGACCGATTGGGTTTGTATGGCTACACACGGGAGACTTCTCCGCGTCTCGATCAGTGGGCGAAAGAAGGGGCCTCGTGGTATTTGGATGCTCAATCAACAGCATCGTGGACACTTCCTTCGACGGCGTCTCTCCTGACAGGACTCGATGTGCATCAGCATGGAACGGATCGTCCCGGCCGTGGCTTGCCCTCGGAGGTTGTGACCCTTGCAGAACAACTCGCGATGGCGGGTTATGACACATGGGGAATCGTTGACGGAGGGTACCTCCGAGAAGACTTCGGGCTTTCTGCCGGTTTTCACCGCTATGCCGTACGTCGTGAAGAAGACCTCCACGAAGATCTTGTGAGGCAGTGGCTTGGTCATCGCGTGGCAGGAAAACCGGTTTTCTTGTTTCTGCAAACCTATCTCGTCCACGCTCCTTACCTGAACGACGATCGTTTCCTTGAGGAAGGCGCGCACGGCGGATCTCTGGCTGGGCGGGACGTGACTTTTCGTGACGTGTTGGATCCCATTCAGCGAGGGGATCTCGTTTTGACTCCGGGCGAGGAGGACTACGTTTCGCGCCTCTACGATGCAGGAATCTCCAAGATGGACGCCTCCCTTGGAAATGTTTTGGATCTCTTGGCCCAGAACTTAGGCGGGGAGCCCACGTTGATCGTGGTGACGTCTGACCATGGCGAAGAATTTTTTGAACATGGCTCAGTTGAGCACGGGCAGGGCCTCTATCACGAAGTTCTGCGTGTCCCGCTCGTCATCCGGTTTCCAGACCGGTCCCCGACAGGACCGCAGAGTGGTGCGGCCTCACTCATTGACCTCGTTCCCACGGTGCTCTACACAGCGGGTCTCCCGATTCCGAAGGATCTCCCAGGACAGGTGTTGGGGAGGGGCAACATGGAGTCTCGCTTTCGTCTCTCTGCTCACATGGACGGCATGCGCGCCATCTCCACTTCCACTTCGACGGGGGAGAGAAAACTTATCGTGGAGTATGACGAGGAATTTGAAGAACAGCCCGCATCTGTTTTGCTCTTCAACAGGACGGTCGATCCTCTGGAGCGGACGGATCTGTCGTCTCAGGACACCGAAGGCGTTTCCAACCTCTTGGATGCTCTCCAACGATATATTGGGAAGTGGCCCAAGTTCGCAGGAGAGGGGGCCGTCAAGGGTCTTTCCGAGGAAACGGTTGAGGAACTGAAAGCTCTTGGTTATCTAGGAGAGGGGTGACAGATCCCTTGGGTTAACCTAGCGACGTGTTACGCCACATCCGCCACCTCCTTGTCCCGTTCTTGGCAGCCTTTCTAGGGAGTTGTGGGTCAAGCGCGGAATCTGTGTTTCGCCCTGATCCGGGCGACGATATTTTTGACGGGCTTTCCTACGCAAGCCTTCTGACTTACCCCACGACAAATCTCCCGTTCCAGGGTCCGAACGATCATGGAGAGCCTTTGGTCTTCTCTGTGGATGCTGAAGCATGGCAGTTGCGTCGCGTCATGACGGAAGAGGAGCGTCGTCTTTCGGGGATGGGGGGGCAGCCTGGGTTTTGGACAGTGCAGGTCGACGGCATGGAAAAGGATTTGGCAGGTTTTCCATCCATCTGGCATCAAGGTCAGATGGTCCCCATGCGCCACCAAGATGATTGGCCTGGCGCCATTCAGGCCGACATCCTCTGGTTTGATCGAAGAAAGGAAGTGCTCTTCTGGTGGGATGAAACAGAGACCGCTCTCCACGCCATTAGTGGGGCATCGCCCGGCAATGTGACGTTGCAGTTTGATCTTCTCTCGGGCCCGCAGGTCGCTCGCTACGAGCAGGGCACAGATGGCGTGCCGGCCTTGAATAACCTCGTGATGCGTGGAGATTTTAATGGTGTTGACCGCCGATGTCTTCTTTTGCCGTCGGGGGCTCAATTCAGTCTGCCGGTTTCACTCCAAACCACCGACAGCCTGAGAGTCTCAGCAGGACTCCCCCGACTTGTGCTGCTGGGTGGAGGAGACAGGGGGGATGGAGCCGTCTTTGCTGTCGATGTGGTGTCCGATGGGGCGACGACTCGAGCGTGGGAAACGCGTGTGAAGCCAGGAGAGGGATGGCTCGATGCCAACATCGATTTGTCGAGTTGGACGGGCCGTGAGGTGACGATCCAACTTGTGACCGAATCGGGGTTCGCAGAGAATAAGACGTTCGACTACGGTCTTTGGGCGTCTCTTCAGTTCGAAGGGAGACCAAGAACCTTGCCCTCACGTCCCCATGTGATTCTGCTTGACCTAGACACCTTGCGGGCAGATCGGCTTGGCGTCTATGGATACAGCCGTCCCACGTCCCCCTGTCTCGATTCCTTTGCAGGACGTGAGGGGACGGTCTATCTCGATGCTATTTCGAATGCGAGTTGGACATTGCCTGCGACGACATCCATGTTGACAGGATTGGCTGTACATCAGCATCAAGTCGATCGTTTTCCCCGCAAGATGACGACGGATCTTGAGCCCCTTGCCCTGCAGTTGTCTCGGGCCGGCTATGACACCTACGGGATGTGCGAGGGGGGCTATGTCATGCCGGCTTTTGGCTTCTCGATTGGATTTGATCAGTACGACCACAGGGCTCGTCAGATACCTCAGTGGGATCGCGCGCTCGAATGGCTCGACGAGCGGAGGAGTGAAAACCCCTTTTTCCTCTTCCTTCAAACCTATATGACCCACGCGCCCTATGCCGCACCGCCTGAGGGACTGCATGAGCCGTCCCATTACGCCGGGCGCCTCAAAGGGCAGGTTGTTGATTGGAGCCGAGTCATTGGTCCCTTTGAGGCGGGAACTCTCCGGCTGAACGAGGCGGATCAACACTACATCCGCCGTGCCTACGACGGGGGTGTTCGGGATCTTGATGCATTGCTGTGCGACATGCTGGTGGAGATCAAAAAGAGGGTCTCTCTAGACGAGGTCTTGCTCATTATTACCTCGGATCACGGAGAAGAACTTTTCGAGCATGGCGGTCTTGATCACGGCAAACATCTGCACGGAGAGGTGTTAAAGGTGCCACTCATCGTGCGGTTTCCCGGTCAGCAGGAGCCTCGTATCGTGGAGGCTCCTGTGACAACGTTGGATCTCGTGCCCACGGTTCTGGATGTGGTCGGCTTGCCAGTTCCGCCACATCTGCCTGGGCGTTCATTACGTCATTCTCTCTCACCCTTTCGTGCGCGAGTTGCGGAACACAAAAACGGGGACCGTTCGATTCAGTTTGACGGATACAAACTCATCCAAAGTGACGCGCAGGACGGTGAAGGTGATGGATCGTTCCTTCTGTTTGATTTGGAGGCGGACCCTGGCGAGTTGATCGATCTGGCAGCGAAAAACCCCACCAAACGTCGAGCGCTTTTAAATCGGATGCGCGAGTTTATTCAGAAATATCCGGAGCAGAGCCGCGTCGCAACATCGCCAACGGATCTCACCGATGAGACCATGACAACGCTGAACGAACTTGGATATCTGAGAGACGGGTAAGGGTTGGGCGCTACAGGGAGGGGCGCATGCGACGCCACCGCCCACCGCCTTTCCCGTCGAGGACTTCGATTCCCTTGGAGGCGAGTTCCTCGCGAATCGCGTCCGCCCGCTCCCAGTTTTGCGCACCTCGTGCGGCTTCTCGTTCATCGAGGAGCGCTTGAATGTCTTCTTCGAGTTGAACGTCCGGAGTTTCTTGGAGAATCCCCAAGATCCCGTCCATGTGTCGGAGGATTGCGGTAACCCGGGCGGCCTCTTCGGAGGATAAATCGTGTCGGTTGGATTCTCGAACAAGGGTAAACAGTCCGTCCAAGGCGACCGAGACGTTGAGGTCGTCATCCATGCCTTCGACAAACTTATTCCACGCTGCCTCTGCCCAGTCCGGACCCTGCTCGGGGCTGGGCGTGTCCCCCGCAATCTCCGAAACGTCTGCAGCGAAGTGCTGAAGGCGATCGACGGTCGCCGCAGCTTCATCGAGTCCGTCGAAAGTGAAATTTAGGAGTTGGCGATAGTGCCCCCGCAGCAGGAGGAGCCGGACGGCGAGGGGTGAATATCCCTTCTGCTCCAGTTCGTTCACTGTGTACAGGTTGCCGAGGGTCTTGCTCATCTTCCCTCCCTCAACCTGAAGGAAACGCGTGTGGAGCCAGTATTTGACGAAGGGAGTTCCGTCGTTGGCGCTTTCGCTCTGGGCGATCTCGCATTCGTGGTGGGGGAAGATGTTGTCTTCTCCCCCCGTGTGGATGTCGATGGACTTGTCGAGGTGCTCGGCGCTCATGGCTGAGCATTCGATGTGCCATCCTGGAAAACCTCTGCCCCACGGGCTGTCCCACTGCATGACGTGGGCGGGATCTTTCTTCCAGAGAAAGAAATCGCGTGGGTCAGCCTTGTCCTCTCCGACTTCCACCCGCGCACCGGCTAAAAGGTCTTCGGGGGTGTTCCCGGAGAGGCGGCCGTAGTCGGGGAAACTCTCGACCGAAAAATAGACCTGCCCGCCGACTTCATAGGCATGTCCCTCCTGTAGGAGCTTCTCGATCATGGCGATCATTTGGGCGATGTGCTCCGTGGCGCGAGGGTAATGATGGGCGCGGCGAATCCCCAGGGCGTCAAGGTCTCGGAAGAAGAGGTCGGTGTACTTTTCGGCGATCTTCCAGGGGTCGAGGTTTTCCCGGCGAGCCGCTATTTCCATGCGGTCTTCTCCGGCATCTTCTTCGTCCTCCTCCCGCATGTGCCCAACGTCCGTGATGTTCATGACCTGCGTGACGGTGTGCCCTGAGTCTTCGATCCAGCGCCGCAGGAGATCCGCAAAGAGGAAGGCACGGAAATTCCCGACGTGCGCTTCGCTGTAGACGGTTGGTCCGCAGTTGTACATCAGAACGTGGGGAGGGTTGAGCGGAGCGAAGCGCTCTTTCTGACGGCTAAGGGTGTTGTAGAGATGAAGCGTCATGCTTCCTCATGGTGATGGAAGGGCATCAGGGTAACGGATCACTCGTGAAATCCCCTGTGAACGGCATCGATGATCCGGCTCTGATCGTCGTCGCTCAAGTGGGTGTGTACAGGGAGTCGCAAAAGGGTGCGCCAGACACGTTCGGTGACGGGAAGATCTCGCTGTGGGGGAAGATGGTCCTTGGCATAGCGAGACGTGTGAAGAGGTGCGAAATGGAAGGGGGCTGGAATCCCCTGGTCGGCCAGGTGCTTCCTCAAGGAGTCGCAGCCCTCCTTGTCCGTTGTGCGAATGACGAAGAGGTGTCCGTTGGGTTGGCATTCGGGCGGGACTGTTTGGGGGATCAGGAGGCCCTTCTCGAAGAGATCGGAAAACTCCTCCCGGTATCGATCGACGATGGCGCACCGCGTTGCAGTGATTTCTTCGAGTCGATCGAGTTGGACGGCAAGCAGGGCGGCGAGGAGATCGGAAAGGCCGTTGCTGCTGCCCTCGTCGACCCACTCGTAGTGGGGGACTTCGCCGCGCAGGAAAGAACTCCGGTTGGTCCCTTTATCCCGCATGACTTCGATGCGTTGCGCGATCTTGTCTTCACGCACGAGGAGGACGCCTCCCTCCCCGGAGGTGATGTTTTTTGTGGCGTGGAACGAGATGACCCCAACGTCTGCTTCGGTCCCGAGATGGGATCCTCCTCGGGTTGCCCCCATCCCATGGGCGGCGTCCTGAATCACAGGGATGTCGTCGTGTGGGAGGGCGGCGCGCAGTGCTGTGACGTTGCATCCAACTCCCCCGTAGTCGACGGGAATCACGGCGGCGGTCTGATCGCTGACGACCGTCGTGGCGTCTTCTTCATTCAGGGAGAGCGTGTTGTCTTTGATGTCGACGAAGAGGGGTTGTGCTCCTCGGCTGAGGATGGCGTTGGGGACAGAAGGAAATCCAAAGGATGGGCAGAGGACTTCTTCACCTGGGCCCACATCGAGGGCAGCCAGGGCCATTTCGAGACCATGGGTCGCCGAACTCACCAAAAGGGCGTGGGCACTCCCTGTGAGAACGGCGAGTTTGTCCTCCACGGCTTTCCCCTGCGTGCCATTGGCACTCAGTTGTCCGGCTCGAAGAGCCTCGATGAGGGCGTGTTCTTCGTCGGGGCCGAGGTCGGGAAGGTGGAAGGGAATCGGTTCCATAGGTGTGCAAGGTGCCAAGCGCCGTCGCTCAGATCCATACTTCGGTTCATGGCGTGTTCGTGACGCACACCTCTTGACTCTCACGTGCGATCCTTCACCGGTTATGGTGGTGTCCCGCTGAAATGTCGAGAGGTCTGTGTTGGGTATCCCAGAAAACGTCTGGTCGTTGTTGTCCGTTGTGGGGTTTCTCCTGCTTGTGGGGGCCTATTTGCTCAATCAGAGAGGCCGGACGACCCCCACTTCTGTGCGATATCTCGTGGCGAACGCGCTCGGCTCGGGATTGCTCGCGTGCTATTCGGCCGTCATTGGAGAGTGGGTCTTTGTCGCTCTTGAGGGATTTTGGTGTCTCGCATCACTTTTTGCCCTGATCGAGGCGAGGGGTGGAACTGCACGTTCTGACGGAGAGACTCCGTGACGAGTGCAGGAGATGGGAGGGCTGCCGTACCCGTGATGGATTTACGGGGCCTTGAGGTGCGCTACGGGGAGCAGATTGCTCTTCGTGGCGTCACGGTGAGGGTTGAGGGTGGTGCTGTAGGCCTTTTGGGGCCCAACGGCGCTGGGAAGTCCACACTCATCAAAGCACTCTTAGGGTTGGTGCCCTCTACGAAGGGAAGTGC
>JAZALG010000028.1:0-8924 GCA_036229545.1 Planctomycetota bacterium
GGCGCCGGAGATCGCACCAACCCACGTGTTGCTTGTCGTGCGGGACTTCAAAGGCGTGTAAAGACCGAGGTAAATCACCGCAGCCCCCAATTCAATCGCCGCCACGACCCAACTACACCCGAACGCCAACAAGGAAAGCCCGACGACGAGCCCACTCAACCCGACACCCTTCACCTGGCCCACCGTCATGGATCCGGTCACAAGAGGCCGGTTTTGCGTGCGTTCCATGGAGGCATCGGCCTCTCGCTCCAGCAGGTGGTTCAAGGCACATCCAGCCGCCGCGACCAGCATGGTCCCGGCAAGAAGCCAGGGGAGAGGCGCAAGGCTGGCAGGCTGCACCAAGAACATGCCCGCAGCCGCCGACACGCCCACAAGGAAAACGATCCGAGGGCGGATCAGGGGCAAAAATCCATCAAGGTTCAGTGGAGCAGTCAACGGGCCTCCTGTCCGAGGTGGTGAAGACCCTCATCCGATTCGACTCGTCCGGTACGCCAACACTCTCGCCAGAGCCGGAGGGAGAGAGACCAACTCACCACGAGGAGGAGCGCCCCGTTCAGCACGTGCAAGGACGCCGGAATGGGTGCTTTCACCAAAACCCCCGCGGCGTCTCGGCTCGCTGTCCACACGACAGCTCCGCCCAGAGCGATCTGCCCTATCAGCAAGAGAGGAAGGGCTAGGGCATGATTCCGCATCGATCCTCCCAGTCGAAATGACTTCAAACTGGCCCAAAGAACTGTGACGGTAACAACGAGGGCAAAACCACGGTGGATCATGTGGGTTACCACTCGATCATTGGTGAATTCTGGGATCCATGCTCCGCTTTCGGAGATCGGGAAGAAAGGGACCGCGAGGCCCGATTCGGTATGCCTCACCCAGGCACCGAGAGCGAGTTGTATCCAGATGACGGCCACGGCAAGAAGAACAGCACGCAGTGCCCTCGCCCTGGCCGGATTCCCTTCGGAGTCAGCGCCAGCCACTCCGTTCCACTCCTGGCCGCTGGCGACAACAAGGACCGCCATGGCGCAGAGGATGGTCTGGGCAAGAATGCCGTGGCCCATGCTGACCGGAGTGGGAAGAAGGTACTTCACCGTAATTCCTCCGAGGGCTCCCTGCAGGCAAACTGCGGTAAAGATCAGCCACGCGAGACGTCTGATCCAGCGCCGCGATTCGGTCTTTTGCGTCCAAAGAGCGAGCACGAGGCTGAGTGCCCCGACGAGAGTGGCCACCATGCGATGGCCATGCTCGTAAAACACGTTGCCCACCATCGGTGGCATGAGCATTCCGTAACTGAGGGGCCAGTCGGGGACGGAAAGGCCCGCTTCTCGGCTTTTAACCTCCGCGCCCGCAAAGATGAGAAACAGTGTGGCGCCGAGAAGAAGCAAACTGAAACGACGCCGGCCTGTGGACACCGCCGAGGAAGTGGAGTCCTCACTCAGCGCGGTAATGGTCGAAGCCATGACCGTTTGGAGGCTGAAACTCAGCCCTCCCCTTGCTCCTTCCACTCGTGGTCAAAGGACGCGGCACCACCACTGACAGAAACTTCTCCTGTGGCAGTGCCCAGCACTTCATGCCAAATTTTCACGCCGTAATTCCCATCGGGGAGACCTGCGGTTCCCAACTCGAATTTTCCGTTCTCATCCGTCACAGCAAAATACGGATGTTCAAGGCAGAAGGCGTAGGCCTTCATCCATGGATGGACATCGCACTTGATGAGGATCGCGTCTTCGACCTTCTTGAAGGTCTTTTCAATCTCCATCCCCTTGTTGGGCATGCCCACGTTGAACTCGCGATTTTCCCGAGGGACCGCGTGAATATTATGAAGGGTCGCATCACTGTTCAGGATTTTGATGTCTTGGCGCTTCATCATGCCGAAGACATGGGGAAAATAACGGCAGCCCCGTTGATCAATTGTGACCGCCTCATCCGGCGTGTCGTACTTTTCATCCGGGACGCCGGTGAGTTGGATGAAGACGTTTGCAAGTCCATCGTCTGCCCCGACGATCAACCCATGCTCCCTCAGGCCGGCGGGGTTGCCGTCGACGCAAAAAGGATCTGGTGAAAGGTCAAGACCACCTAGTTCTGGAACCTCACCATCGAACGTGATCACACCCGTCATGGACGCTGGGGCAAGGACATGTTCAGTTGACTCTTCGCCGAAAAGACCAGGAACAGCCATGGGGCTCGTTACGACGAGGGCGGCGACAATGGAAAAAATCATGGGGATTTCTCGGATGAGGCTCTGGGATCAGGAAATAAAAATCGCATCGAGTGATTCTCGGTACTTCTAACAATAGCGGGCTTAGTACATGTCCTCCATACCAGGTCCACCTGCACCAGCAGCAGCCTTCTTCTCAGGGATTTCTGCCACAAGGGCATCGGTCGTGAGAAGGAGTGACGCGATGGAACTCGCATTCTGCAATGCGGAACGAGTGACCTTCGCAGGGTCAATGATACCGACCTCCACCATGTCAGTTGCTTCACCCTTGGCAGCGTTAAACCCGTAGGTGAAGTCCGGCGAATCAGAGACCTCACGCACCACGATGGACGCATCGAATCCTGCATTTTCAGCGATCTGTCGGCAGGGAATCTTCATGGCTTCACGCACAATGTCGATACCCAAGCGTTCGTCTCCTGTGACCTCGATGGAATCGAGGATCGCGGTAAGTTTTACAAGAGCCGTCCCGCCGCCGGGGAGAATGCCTTCCTCCACCGCAGCACGGGTCGCGTGAAGAGCATCCTCAACACGAGCTTTCTTTTCCTTCATTTCAACTTCAGTCGCAGCACCCACGTTGATCTGAGCCACCCCACCGGAGAGCTTCGCCAGACGTTCTTGCAACTTCTCTTTGTCATAGTCGGAAGAACTGCGCTCAATCTCCGCTTTGATCTGTCCAATCCGGCCTTGGATATCCTCTTTGTTCCCAGCACCCTCGATGAGGGTCGTCTCGTCCTTCGTCACGATCACCTTCTTCGCCTGGCCCAGCAAAGAAAGGTCCGCTGTCTCAAGGTTGATTCCGAGATCTTCCATCACCGCGGTCCCACCGGCGAGCACAGCGATGTCGCTGAGCATGGCCTTCCGGCGATCACCAAAGCCTGGAGCCTTCACAGCAACAACCGGGAAGGTGCCCCGCAACTTGTTGACCACCAGAGTCGCCAAGGCCTCTCCTTCAATGTCTTCCGCCACAACAAGCAACGGCCGGCCGGCCTTCGCGATCTGCTCAAGCAGGGGCAGGAGTTCCTTGATCGAAGAAATCTTTTTCTCGTGCACAAACACAAGACAGTCTTCGAGAACGCATTCCATCTTCTCTGTGTCGGTGACGAAATGCGGGGAGAGGTAGCCCTTGTCAAACTGCATGCCTTCGACCCAGGTGATTTCGGTCGCCAGGCTCTTCCCTTCTTCCACCGTAATCACACCGTCCTTGCCCACCTTCTCCATAGCATCGGCGATTCTCTCGCCAATCTCGGTGTCACTGTTGGCAGCAATCGTCGCGACCTGTTCGATTTCATTCCGACTCTTCACGGGCGTCGACTTTTCTCCAATGGCGTCCACCACCGCAGAGACGCCCTTCTCAATACCTCTTTTGAGTTCGAGGGGGTTGGCGCCTGCCGTCACAATCTTCAATCCCTGCTCAAAGATTGCCTCAGCAAGAATCGTCGCGGTCGTCGTCCCGTCACCGGCCACTTCTGACGTCTTTGATGCGACTTCCTTCACCATCTGAGCGCCCATGTTCTCGTAGGCGTCCTCAAGGTCGATTTCCTTTGCCACCGTGACACCATCTTTGGTCACCGTCGGTGAACCGAAGGAGCGTTGAATCACAACGTTACGACCACGGGGACCGAGGGTGATCTTGACGGCGCGAGCGAGTTTATTGACCCCGGCGCGAATCAGATCGCGAGCTTCGGTGTCGTAAGCAATTTTCTTTGCGGCCATGACGTATTGAATTCCTTATGAGGATTTCCTGACTCAGGAAGTCGAGGAGGTCTAGTTGATCGTTGCGAGAATCTCGTCCTCACGGACGATGAGGTACTCATTTCCGTCGTGCTTAATCTCCGTGCCGGCGTAGGAGGAGAAGATGACGCTGTCACCTGCTTTGACCTGCAGAGGTGTCACGTTTCCGTCATCACTCACACGGCCGTTTCCGACGGCGATCACGATGCCCTCCTTGGGCTTTTCCTTTGCGCTGTCCGGAAGAACGATTCCGCCCTTCGTTACCGTATCGGCCTCAACGCGCTCGACGAGCACGTGATCACCGAGGGGCTGAATATTCACTGCTGTGCTGGTAGCTACGTCTGTGGCCATCCGATCCTTCTCCTCTCTCTGATCCATTCGGCGCTGGAATGACGCCATCTGGATTGGGTCGTCTTTTAGGGTTCTGAGTTCTTTTACAGTGGAGTTTCCTAACTGATTTCGCAGATTCTGTCGATGGCCGCACGCATGTCCGCGACCGCGAAGGGCTTATCGAGCAGGGGCCACCCAACCCTCTCACACCGGTGTTGAGCCTCGGGAGTCACATCACCGGACATGAAAATCGCCGGGAGAGGGCCTCGCGAAGCACGGCGTACCGACCCCGATTCCGTATCAGAAACAAAGGGTCCCTCCAGATACCGATCCAAAACGTCGAACCCGGTCATATCTGGAAAGTGAATATCAAGAATGGTCAGGTCGATGGGGCTGTTGACAAGGATTTGAAGCGCCTCACTCCCACAAAACGCCGTGTGCACCTCAAAACCCCTTCCGCCGAGGATTTCCACCACGCACTCCACAACGGAAGCGTCATCGTCTCCAACAAGGACTGACATCGAACGACGGACCATGGTTTTCTCGCGAAATACGGACTCTGTGCCCAGAAAAGAGAAAAGCAAACCGAATGCCAAAGTTCCTCTGGACCAAATGGCTGCAGAAAGGCGTCTTGAGTGGTTAAAATTGGCACAGCCACCCTCCAACGGCACGGTTCGTGCCAAGATCTACCCGTGAAAGTGCGTCTTCCGCCACTTTGGCAGATGGACGTTCCTCTTTTCAGGCAGAAAGATATGCCGAAATGACAGAAACCACTGAAATATCGGCCAACCAAGCAACCCGCCAAGCCCGCCTCTTTGAAGTACAGCTCTACCTTATCGCCACCCTTCCATCCGGATTGATCGACCAAGAACACCACGGCGAACGTCTACGTCAGGCTGTGGAGGGAGGTGTTACCGCGGTGCAAATTCGCATCAAGAAAGGCACCACGGCTGACCGGCAGCAGTGGCTTCGCCTTTGCCGGCAATGGTGGGGTCAGCGTGTCCTGCTCATCGTGAATGACGACATCGATGCTGTCTTCGATGATGAGGGGCTTCCACTGTCCGACGGATTGCACCTGGGTCGAAATGATGCAGCAGTTTTCGCCTCAGACACCACTCCTCTCCTTGAACAGCGCGAGACAGGTCTCAAACAAGTTCGAAGCCTCCTCGGCCCATCCCTCCTCCTTGGCACTTCAACCCGCAACTCCACAGAAATGGCCCTCGCACTCCGAGCCGGAGCCGATCACGTGGGCTTTGGGGCAATGTCCGACACGACAACCAAAGAGAAGACCACCCCAGCAAGGGGCGAAGACCTTTCTGACTGCATCGAGTCCTTTCCAAAGACCCCCGTCTTTCCAATCGGCGGACTCAGCCCGAGCAATCTTCATCTTGTGACTCAGCAGGGGTGCCGTCGAGCCGCCATCGGGTCAGGGATCCTCAACGCGACCGACCCCCGAGGAGCGGCAAGGGCCTGCATCGAAAGGCTCCAGCAACAGGACAGTCCTTGAAAGAAGGCGGGCCCTTCTCAGGCCAAGTCAACTCCGAAAGACGTCGCGACAGCCACGGCAACAACCGTGAGGACCGCCGTGCAAACCAGACACAGGGCAAAGCGAGGTGGGAGTTTCATATCACACGACTCTAGATGAAGTTCGAAAACGATCCGAGTCCTCGCCGGAAAACATCAAACATTCTGAACTCAATGGGAGCGGCCCAAATGCGGTGGCGCAGGCGCATGCCGGCAGTCTGACGCAACGTTCTTGAGAGCGGGCCATTGCCTCCGGCCAGTCCGTCAAACCACGGCGCCATCATCGTGAATCGCGCCCAGACATTCTGCACAGGCGGTGAAATCGTTCCCCACCAACTGTTGAACTTGTAGTCGAAGCAACGCCCCCACTCTTCAAAAGTCTCGGGCACGGGATACCCATCTTCTTCGACTGACGCCCTCCAAAACTCGCTGCCCGGGATAGGACGATAGGGGAAGACATCGACCGAACATGAAGGAAACTTTGTCTTCATCTCGGCAGCCTCGTAAATGGTCTCGTACATCGACTCTTCGGATTCTCCCGGGTAACCAATGATGTAGGACAGGCCCGATTTGATGCCGAACTCATGCATCCTCCACATCGCCTCATCGGTCTGCCCGTCCTTGATCGCCTTGCGAATGTGCCGCTGCGTCTCTTCTGTCGCTGACTCCGCCCCGAACCAGTTCAGGTGATTTCCAGAATCCTTCATCAGTTTGATGGTGTCCAAGTCGTACTGGCAGATCTGCTTGATCTCGATCGTGCCATTCCAGGAGATGTTCAAATTTTTCTCAAGAAGGCCCGTGCAGAACTCCAGCATGCGCTTCTTGCTCACGCCGAAGTTGGCGTCCTGGAAGCGAAGAACGTCAAAAGGGTCCTTCCCGTGAATCGTCGCGAGACGGTCTACGAGGATTTCGGGGTCGAGGGCCACCCAACGCCTCCCTGCAATCTCTGGAGAACAGCAAAAGGCGCAGGGCTCAGGGCAACCGAAGGAAGAGAAGTAACTGAAGCCCCTGAAAGCCCTCCCCTCAAGGTGGGACGGGGAGGGGAGCTTGTTTCGAACCCGGTTTCCGAACTGAGCCGTACGCTTTTGAAGGTCGTAGTACTTCTGGAGATCAATGAGGTGGAAGGAGGGCTCAGGAAGATCGTCGAGATGTTCCACCTTTCGCTTTGGAGTAAACGTCACTCTCCCATCTCGCAGAATGGCAAGCCCTGAAATCCCACTCAAATCCGCTTGACGCCCATGGCTCTCCCACGCCTGCAATACTTCCACCCACGTCAATTCACCCTGTCCGAACACGACCGCGTCACAAATGTCGCTGGCCAAATACAACTCGGGTATGGAAGAAGGAAACCACCCCCCCCACATCATCGGAAGGTCGGGGAACTTCTGGCGCACCGCACTCGCGACCTGCGCCCCGTCCCAGACTTGAAAACCAAGAATGCATGAACTCGCAAATGCCACGGCGCCCTCGCAGGCTTCTAAAACCTGCTGGAGACCATTCGGCTCCGTCATCGCATCGATGAGAACCACCTCCCATCCAGCGGCCTCCGCCGTAGGCGCAATGTGGAGGATTTCCAAGGGGAGGAGATCTGCGCAGGGGAGATCTCCTATCTCTGGATCGACTCGAGCCGGGTAGTACACCACGACTCTCGGTTTTTTTTTGGTCTTCGCAGCCATGCTGGCCCAGGGAGAAACGTTGAGTGGATTGTCAGGTGACTGGATCCAGGCGCCCCTCAAGAATGCCTAGTACCTCGTCGTCTTCAGGAAAACGCCCGCTGCCCAGTTTAGAAAAGATCACCGAGTCATCCTTCCGCACTTCAAAGCAGCCTCCGTCCGAAGGGACCAGGGAAAAATTTGTCACTGATTGCTTCAGGGCTTTCAAAATCTCTTCTGCCAGGCTCACGGCCCGGGGCTCGTAATTTCATACCGCACAGTAGACAAGTTCGATCTTCATCGTCGCTCCAAAGAACACTGAGGAATCGGCACCATTCCTCAGCATCATATCCCATTCCCAGAAGGGGCCAACGCGTCACACAGAAACACTCTCGGACGTTCTTCGGTAAAGAGATTCCCCTGACAGCGGATTCTGTCTAGGGATCCTTCGACTCGATTTCTCTGAGAAAGGTCACCTCGTCCATGATTTGGATTCCCAGGGATTCAGCTTTCTTCTTTTTACTTCCCGGACGATCGCCCACCACAAGAACATCCAGGTGGCGACTGACTCCGGAAAGAAGCGTCCCCCCGGCACCTTTCACCATTTCCTGAGCTTCCCGACGTGTAACTTTTTCGAGACTCCCGGTGAACAGGAATGACTTTCCTGAGAGCGGGCCGTCAGGAGCAATCACGACGGGAGTCGCCGGCTCTACCCCCAGAGAGAGCATTCGATCGAGATCAGCCTGTTCCTCCTCGTCCTCCAACCAGGCCAAAAGGGTCTTCGCGACAACCGGACCGATCTCGTTGACCTGCGTTAAGGCCTCTTCGTCAACTCCTCTGAGTTCTTCTACAGATCCCCAGTGAGCGACGATCACCTCGGCGACATGTTGACCTACATGGCGAACGCCCAATCCGTAGAGCAGCCGAGAAAACGGCCTCGTCCGACACTGTTCAAGAGATCCAAGGAGATTCTTCGCCGAAATATCACCCATCCTCTCCAATGCCGAAAGAGCCTTGACGTCCAGGGTAAAAAGGTCGGAGAGACGCTCCACCATTCCCTCGGCAGCCAGTTGCTCGATCAACTTCTTTCCCATCCCCTCGACATCCATGGCTCCCCTGGAAACGAAATGCTCGATCCGGCGACGAACCACCGCGGAGCAGGAGCGATTTGGACATCGGACAGCAACCTCCTCTGGGTCATCCTCGACCTCAGAGCCACATCCAGGGCAAACCGTGGGCATGACAAACGCCTGTCCCTCTCCAGCCACCGCCACCTCCACGATTTTCGGAATCACATCCCCGGCCCGCTCGATCAGGACGCGATCACCTACCTTGATACCAAGACGGTCGATCTCATCTCGATTGTGAAGGGTGACGTACTCAATGGTGACACCCCCGACATGAACCGGTTCGACCACGGCACGAGGCGTGAGAATCCCCGTCCGTCCCACCTGAACATGGATCTCTTTCAC
>JAZALG010000029.1:0-5201 GCA_036229545.1 Planctomycetota bacterium
AGGGTGGCTCCGGCTGGGAGTAGGAGGGCTATGGCCCACCAGTCGCCTATGAGTCCGCCTGCGGTGATGCTGGCTGATATGGCGAAGATGGCTCCGAAGAATAGTTGTTTGAGTGGGATTATTGTCATGTTGTTTGGTTTCTTTGTGGTGGGTGTGTGGTGGTTGCGTTCATATTGCGAGTCCTATGGTGAGTGCCCATATGGCGGTTGTGATGGTGATCCCTATCCAGATGAGGGTGTGGGTTCGGAGTTTTCGTTGAAGGAGTTTTTGGGAGCGGCGGCCGATTGTTTTGGTGAGTTCGTCGCCGTCGATTATGCATCCGTTTTCGGCGTAGGGGTCGTCCTCTGAGATGAGGAGGATTTCCATGCAGGCGGCGATGATGGTGGTGGTTTGGGTGGTGTGTTCGTCGCCTTGTTCTTCTGAGGCGTGGGTGAGGTCGACGAGGTATGACTCTAGTAGGGAGGCGGTGGTGGCCATATATTTTCCTTGACGGCTGGAGGGGTGCCCGTTTATTTAAACTGGAGGGTTGCGTCCAGTATAGGTTAAGAAGTCTGTTTTTTTGTCACGTCGTCCCGGGCTTTGCGTATGCGTGCGTTGTCGTTGCGTATGGCGATGTTGCGTAACGTTTCGCGTGCGGTGCCTTCGTCGAGGGTGCGTGCGTCGACATCCAGTATTTGTGCTGCTCGGGCGATGATGTCTTCGAGACTATCCCGACCCATTATTCTCCGACGAGCCAACTCCACATTCGGGCTACTCGCGATTTCTTGACTGCCGTGGGGGTTGACTGCCACAGGTCTTCGACCTTGGGCTTGGCTGCAGGCTGTGTGGCTTCTAGCATTTCTTCGACCGGGCTTGTGACCTCCGACCGAACCTTGGGAGCGTAAGTGCGTGCTTTCTTGACTGCCTTTTTCGCTGCCGGCTTTTTCGCCGGTGCCTTTTTGGCTGCGGGCTTTTTGGTTGTACTGGCCTCCCGTTGCTTGGCTGCAGGATTGCGAGGCTTACTCGTTGCCTTCGTACCCGGTTTCGGAGATTCGTAGGCTTCGTTCACGTCCGGGGTCGATTTGTCGTCGCCCCTGTACGTTCCGTCTTTGTTCCGTGCCCGCTTTGCGGTGACCGGCTTTTTTGCGCCGCCCTTTTTGGCGGCCGGTTTCTTTTGTGCCATGTCTCTATGTTAGTCGGACTGCTCTCTGCTGAGGGTTACTTGCACTAATCTGAGAATCCGTGGAGGACTCTTATCCCGATGTGTATGCAAAACTGGCGCTGGCTATAACCAGCACTCAACTGGCGAAACAAAACGCCGTTGAAGAGTTCGGGATTGGCGAAGATCTCCCCTTCATGTTCATGGGATGGAGAGGTGATCAACTGTCGGTGATCATGGTGTTCAGTCGTGCCGACATGAAAGAACCTGTCGTTAAACGGGTTCCCAAGGTGGGGATGGTGTCCGACGTGCTGAGGTCGGTGTACTGGGTTGATTCAATTACTTTCATCGCCGAGGGGTTCATGTCGAAAGCGCCCTGGGAACTCAAGGGTAAGGAGTTGACGGAGGCGTTCGTGGCGAATGACGCAAAGGTCTCTGAATGCATCACGTCGAGTCATGTTTCAATGAATCGTCACGGCGAGCCCCAAGTCATGCTGATGTCCACGCCGTACAACACCATGCTGGGGAAGCATGTCGTGTGGGGTGATCAGTCTGCCTTCTCTCAAGGGTTTGGCAGCGTGTTTCGGGATGCTCCCGTTCTTCAGGTGGTGATGTCGGGCTTGCAGGAAGACTGCGAGCGCATGGATCAGGAGGAACAGGAGCAGGTCGTTGGGCACCTGTTCTCTAATGGGGTCAGCGTGCAGGAGTTCGAACCGCCGGCGTCTATTCAGTGAACTTTTCTGCCGGCGGCGCTTCTCCGCAGGCATAGCGGGACCGTTCTGATTTGCTCAGAACGCCGCATTGCCGACATTCGTCGACTGGGTCCCATTCCTCGGAGGCCTCTGGATATCGCGCGGCGAGGTGAACGGTTCGCCAAGTGTGGCTGGCGACGTTGTGCCTAGCCTCAGCCTCGCTGCCACCGAAGGGAGGAGAGTAGTACACGATTTTCTCCCAGAACCGGCTCTTCACTCCGGTCAGGTTCAATAGATTCCGTCAGGATCTGGCTCTGCCGGCTGGGGTGCTGGTGTCTCGTTTTCATTGGTAAAGATCTCGTCCACGATGATCCGGGCGTACTTCTTGCGCAATCGCCAGATCTTCCGGTTCAATTCGATGAGCCCTTCGGTCGCCCGGGCCTTGGTCACCAGGTCCGCGTCGAACGTGCCGTGACGTTTGAACATCATCTCATCCAGGTCCGGCCCGTCGAGGACGATGTCAGAGATCCAGTTCGCGGACTCGTCGATCTTGAGCATGAGGTCGCATAGGCCCTCTTCGCCGAACTCATGGAACACCCGGCCAACGATCGTCTCCACGAGGTTGGATCGATACACCTGATTCACATTCATGGACGTGGTCATGAACTCGCTGATGAAGTTGACGAGGTCTTCCCGAGTGGGTTCGGGATCCTCAAGATCCGTGGGTTCGTCGATGGAATCGTCGAGTTCTGACATGGGGTCTCCCGGGGTCTTCCTACATTATGCCCGACGGGGGCGCTGGCTCGTGCTACCTTGGGTACTTCGACGGGGGCGTGCCCCCACAACACAGAGAAGAGATGAGCACATGGTTGCTTTTTCACCCGCAATAATCGTTGGGAATCTGACTGCAGATCCCAAACTCACCTACACCGACGGTGGGGCGGCGCTGCTGAAGTTCGGCGTCGCATCAAACCACTACTACCGAGACAAGAACGACGAGAAGCAGGAAAAAACGTCCTTCTTTGACGTGACCGCCTGGCGTTATCTGGCAGAGGACTCAGCGAGCGTGCTGGAAAAGGGCGTCGGAGTCATCGTTCAGGGCCGGCTTGAGCAGCGCTCGTGGGAAGCCGACGACGGAACCAAGCGTTCCAAGATCGAGTTGATTGCCGACCACATCGGCGTTCTCACTCGGAGCATCGAGGACTTCACTCGCAAACGGCGGGGGCAGGGGGGCGAAGGGCAGACAACCGCAGCGTCGCCTCGCGCCAAGCAGCCGGAGCCTGCACTCGAGAAGGACCCGTTCTAGTACTCTTGTAGTACGGCGAACCGGTCAACTCCTCGGAGTTGCACCATTTGGCGGTCAGTCCAAAACGCGGAATAACACGACGACCGACCTGGGAATGCCCCCCGTTCGCGGGGGGTTTTCTCTTTGCTACGTCGCGGTTGGCGGCACGGACGAGGTTGTGGGCGGCGGTTGGTCAGCGGCACCCCAGCAGGATCGTGATGGGTTCCAGTGATGAATGCCGCTGCTGTAGAACAGCCATGCGGCGACGCCAACATTGGCTCGCCCGTTGAACGGGTCGGAGTCCTTGAAGCCAGCCTTTTCGGAGCGGTCCTGCCAATATTTGGCAAGGTGCTGAAACCAGCCGATGGCAAGGGCGCTCGACACTTCCGTTGATCCGATGTGGTGGGACAGTCCGCTCGACTCGCAGAACACGATCTTGTGGGCTAGTTCGTGATGTTCCGGCTTGAAATACTCGTTGATGAGTTCTCCGAGCGTCGGGAGTTCATAGTGCCCGTCACCCGACAGACATTCGTGCGAACACGGCGTCGGTGTTTGCCCGATTTCGGGGTAGAAGCGGTAGATGGCAGCAGTCGGACCACCGAGTGCTGCCATGTGGGCCTTGCGTGTTTGTGGTCCGTAGACGCCATCGACGGATCGCATTCCGAGTTCCATCTGAAGGGCGGTGACATCTTGGGATCGTTCGAAATACCGGTACTCTCGGCCGGTCATGGAGTTGGCGTATTCAGATTTTTCAGAAGTTGCTATCACTTCCTGGAGCCTGATCATCGCCTGTGTATAGCGTCGGGAGTCATCAAGAAGCAGGCGAGGCGTGAGTGTCGTCGTCGCGGGAACAGCCTCGTTAGTAACGGCCCCCGCCGGGGGACGCAATGGGGATTTTGTCTCTTCCGGCGGGGGCAGAATTTCGAGTGATACGGCGTTGGGTATCGAGGCTAATCTGACTCGAAAGGCTTCGGAGAAGGTGGATGCGTTTTCTGCTGCGGCGGTGGTGCCGAAGGCGACGTTCGCTCCGACCCATATAAAGGACAGGAGGATGCCGGAAAGCACCCGCAGGCGCAGGTTGGTGACGGTCATACACCAGTTTACAGTTCCACGTCCTCGACAAAGGCCTCGGACAGTTTTTCCTCAAGGAACGGGACGATGTCCAGCAGTTGAAGGCTGACGGTGATCTGATCGTTGTGGACTTCTTGGACTTCCATGGTCATTGAGTCCATCATCAGCGCGGCTTGTTCGCCGGCCTCTTCTATCAGGGCATCAACGTCGGCGTCCTCCAGTTCAAAGGTGTCCGTAAACTCCATATACCACGCAGTGATGTGATGGAGGATGGCTAGGCGTGCATCGTTCTTGGAAGGCATGTTCCAAGCGTACTTGAGATGATTGAAGGCCGCAAGGGCAACTACTGACAAACTTTTTACAGTCCTATAACCCCTGGTCGCAAGCGGTTTCGGGCACAAGGGAGCCCGAGGGACGAAGAAAAAGGTTGACAGCCGGGGAGGCCGTCTGTAGTGTTGTCAGTCCAGCACATCTACCAGAAGGTCGACCGTCGCATGACTGCCGAATTCCCCACCGCTTCATCCACCGCTAGTCGCCTGATCAAAGAGGGCGCAGAGCAAGAGGACATCTACGACACGCTCGTCGCAGAGTTCCGAGCGCTGATCACAAACAACGTCGGCGCTGACGCGTTGATCGCGTGGCTCCACCCGCTCTTCACTGACAAGGCTCGCTGGTCTCACTCGCGAGCAGCGAACGCCATCATCAACCGCAAGGCGGACGAGGCCCGCTACGACGAGGTTGTTCGCATCGATGACGGCAAGATCATCGAAGGCCCATACGCCCATTTCTTCGATCCCATCGTGATGGACCGACGCCACCACTGCAACGGTCGCTTGATCCTTTTCAAGCACATGACTCGATCTGACTTCCTCAACAAAATCGACGAGATTGATCGAAACATCGCCGGGAACATGGCGCTGCGCCTCACCTACTCAGAGCCGCTGGCGATGTTGGATGAACTCAACGCCGACACCCCGGAAGAGGCTGCACGCAAGGTGAAGGTTTCCCAAAAAGC
>JAZALG010000030.1:0-7784 GCA_036229545.1 Planctomycetota bacterium
ACGTCCCCTTCAGGATGAAACTCAGGAGGCTGTTCCACGCCTTTCATCGCCACGACTTCAGGAAGCACTCGGTCGAGCAATCCATGCCCATCCAACAACTCAATGGCGCTGCAGCGAGACGGGTCCATGAGCATCCGGCACATCTCATCGCAGATCCGCTCCGCGGAGACAAGATCCAGGCGGGACGCTTCTGACCGAATGGCCTGGGCCGTTTCCTCCTCGATGGAAAAATCGAAGCGTGCTGCGAAACGAATCGCACGGAGCAAGCGAAGACCATCTTCTTGAAACCGTAACGAGGGGTCACCGATCGTCCTGATCACGCGCGCTTCAAGGTCTTTTTTCCCGTCAACAAGATCAAGGATCTTTCCAGACACAGGGTCCTCCACCAATCCATTGATCGTGAAATCGCGCCTCTGGACATCCTCTTCCAAAGTGGCTGGCTTCACACTGGCCGGATGTCTTCCATCGCCCACGCCCACGTCCGATCGAAATGTCGCAACGTCATAAGTCCCTTCAGGTTGAATGACCTTGACCACGCCGAAAGATGCACCCACAGCGACGGTTTGAGGGAAAATCGACTGGACCTCTTGCGGCGATGCAGAAGTCGCAATGTCGAACTCCGTCTCCGCCGTCTCGGGGATACCGAGGAGCCCATCACGCACAGCACCCCCCACAAAGACGGCCTGAAAGCCGGCTTCAGAGAGCCCCCCCGCAACAGCCATGGCCTCCTGCCTGCTCAAAATCGCCCTCGAGACATCATGTTTCTCTCACCAGTCACACCTCTCAGTTCCAAGACTGCCTTGATAAGATGTCCCAAACATTTCTCGGGGGCATCTCCGTTGCGTCTTGTCGGTCCTTTCATCATCCTCCTCATCGTGCTCCTCGTCGGCGGCGAGCGCTACCTTAGCCGTGCACACTCGCTACGCCTCCGTGCCAACGAGAATCGAGCCTATCTCACCTGTGCTGCCATCCACAGTGCTTCCCTCTCCCAGTGGAATGCGAACCAACCTCACCCTGGATTTCCCCAACTGCGTCTCCCCGCCCCATCAACCCTCGTCATCCTGCAAGGAACAGGAAATCCCGAACAAACCTATGCACAGGATGACCTCTATCTCTACGGCATCTCGACACGTGAGACGCGCAGTGAAAATACCGGCAAAGTCCTGCACGACTACATCTTGAGAGCATGGCCACTTGAGTTCGGAGTCACAGGAGACGTTGAGTACCTCTTTCAGGACGGCCGTTTTTGGGCGGGAGCGAACACCATTGGTCGAAGTGGAACTCGCGTGGGATTTCCGCCACCCTTCCCCGCCCCCGATGTCGATCAGCTCGATTCGGCATGGTGGCCTGTCCCACTTCCCAGCAACAGCGGATCCTAAAGGTAGTTCCAAAAAAGAAGCCTCGCCCTCCCTCGGAACAAATCGCCTGGCAAACGTTCTGCCACATTCCGCAGGACTTCTTCTCGCGGGCCGTGGTCCAGTAAAACAATGCAATCAAGGGCCGCTTCCCTTACCGCTAAATCCATCGACTCGTTCAGCACGATGGTCTCGAGCACCGGCAACGCAACAGGAGATCCGACTTCGTTTGCAACCCTGACAAAGAGGGATGCGCCTCGCAAAGTACTGACCTCCTCTTGCAGCCTTTTGAGCCCTGGCTCGCCTAACTGAAACAAGAGTGCCTCCATCGAAGCCGACACCACCGCGGACTCATTATTTCTCCCGAGCGCAGCACTCACGACGGTATCCGCGGCTCTTCCAGGATCCACAGCTGCAATAAGACGCAGCAAGATTGCCCTCTCAACATCTCTTAGGGCCTCGTCTTCAAGTCGCTGCCATGCAACGTCAGCGAGGTCCCCTGTAAAGGCTCCTCCGCTGCTGATCACTCTGTCGACCGTTTGAGTAAGCCTTGCGCCGACCTTCGTAAGGATTTCAGAACGCGTCACCTCAGCCGCCCAGGCGCTTCCTCGGGCCAGTAGTGCGTCAGTGAAGGGGACTCTCACCTGACTGAATGGGTCCTCCGCACGGTCGCGAAAAAGGGACTCTGCAAGAGATGCGGCGGGGTGGCCTTCGTCCATTGCGCGAAGCAAAATCTCACCGAGTGCCAGGACTTCTTGGAATGTGCCGTGCTTAGCGATTCTCTCCCAGGACTCATCTCCCAGCGCCATTCCTGCCGCGCCCAGCACCCGGAGTGCCGTCAACCGAACGGCGCTGTCGTCAGATTTTAGCTGCTCCGAAAAATGTTCCGCCGCGGATTGATCGCCTCGCCGAAGCAGAATCGCCCAAGCGACCATGGACGACGGCCCATCACCGTCGGTTCGCATGATCCGCAGAAGTTGGTCCGCTCGCTCACTCTCCCCCACGTCTTGAAGCGCCGCCACAAATCCTAAATCCGGGTCTTCTTCAGAAGACTCCAATTCGTCGAGGAGCACATCTCTCGCTCGAATATCGCCAGCCTGCATCCTCTTCACCAAGGCCGCCCGGGCAACATCCCTCACTTGCAAATCAACGTCATTCAATCTCGCCAATATCCCGTGAATCGCCCGATCGTCAGGATGGAACGCCAAGGCACGGAGCGCTGCCATCGTGACAAGCGCACTGGGCGAGTGGGCGCGATAGATAAATTCGTCCAGTTGTCCTGAGACTGATGGGTCTTCATCCGCAAGGACGGCGATGAGTTTTGCGATGGCAATCGGATCAGAATCGCCAAGGGCTTCAAGTCGTCCTAGAATTTCAGGGGCAAGAATTTCGCCACCACCGTATCGCCGAAGAACATCTCTCGACGCCACCATCGCGCTATGACTTCCCCAGAGCAGCCGGTCTAGATTTCGTACGATTTCATCTTTACCCCTTTGCAAAGCCCATGCCGGCGGCTCCGTAACTTCCAATGGTGCAAGGAACGCGCCCTCTGGGCTGATTGTGTCCGCAGACCCCCGGCTCGGGAGCAAATAGGCCAAAAACAAGAAAAGCACGGCCAATAAAATTGGAATTCGGGTCACCCTCAAGATTCAAATTCCTTAATTCCCACAGTCACACTCAAGAGGACACAAAACACCCTCTTTTCCTAGACGATCTCTCTGCACGATCTTTGACAGGTCATATGCCCCTTGCTACCTTGCCACTCACATAGAAAGAGGGTTTTTTCATGTTGGTAATACTACGTCGTACGTCGCCCTTCCTCGTCTTGATGTTACTTCTCTGCGTGAGCACGGGGTGCATCTCACCATTTGATTCCCATGGTCATGTAGATGATGTCACAGACGTTTGGGGGCAGAAAGCCCGCGAAGCCCACCGTAAATGGGACCGTCATTTCCTCGGTCTCGACTGGGATGATCCTTACCACGATTGGCATGATGAATCCTACGCCACAGGGCCAATGCACGAAGAGTAGAAGTGTCGCTGCCGTACTCCTGACACTCTTCTTTCTTGGCGGTTGCGGGATGTTCTCCCGGCAAGTTCAACTCCAAGATGCCCTGCAAGAAGAGGGCGCTGACCTTCTCACCCTGAGAGGACGCGAACCCCTGATGCCCTCAACGTGGATGGCAGCCACAGGGCTAGCCGAGACCAGCCAGGAGCGCCTGCAAATCCTTGACCGCGCCCTCACCTATCTCCCAGGCCAGCCGAACTTCGCCATTACGCGCATCATGATTCTCGCAGAAAGCCAACAACACCAGGCCGTCCTTGACGAAGCCCGCCGTTTCCTCTCGACGCAACCTCCTCCCGAGTTTGAATCACTCACCCGGCAACTCAGTTTTTCAAGTCTCCTGGCGATGGGTGAGATCGAGGCAGCCTACGAGCAAGCCCAACTTCTTGGATCGATTGAGGGGCTGCCTCAACCCATGCTGTCGGCTGCCCTGATCGTGGTTGCTCTCACCCAAGCTGAAGCAGGTGACGAGGAAAAAGCCGACGCAACCTGCGACCTGGCTCTTGACCGAGGGGAAGGTGCGATTCCCGCGCTCGTCAAAACAGTCCAACTTTCCCCCGAAAGGGGCGCAAAGGCACGAGGTCTCGTGGAACGTGCCCTGGCTCGTCATCCAAACAACCCTGACCTCTACGTGTATCTCACGCTGGACGATATTGACCGCGGCGACTTTGTCAGTGCTTCACAGCACCGCCAGTCGATCCCTCCGCCTCTCCCCCCACGCCTCTCCCCACTCGTCGATCTATTCGATGCACAACTCGCCATCCATGAAGACCGCCCCAAAGAAGCGCTGAGTTACCTCCTTCCACGGCTCAACCAACGACCGCATGACAACAACCTTCTTCGCCTGCTCGTGGAGTGCTGGCGCAAGCACGAGACTCCCCCTGCCTCAGAAGTCCTGGAAAGACTCCAACTTGCGCAGCAGGCGGACCTTCCCGAGCACGAGGCAGCATTTCTTGTGACGCTTGTGGAAGAAGTCTCGTCGTCCCTCTGAGTTCACCTCAAACGGCAAATGCACCTTCGACCTGAGGGATCATGGACTCTGTTGCGTCGTCAGGTCCGATATCCACCCATTGGACAGCCTTAAAAGAACGGAGAAAGGTGTGTTGCTTCCGGACAAGCCGGCGAGTCCGCTGAGCGACCCGCTGAACCGCCTCGGCTTCGCTCATCTCCCCTGTCAAAAGAGAACGGCCTTCAAGATATCCAATCGCTCGACCAGGCTCAGAGGCAAATGGGGCTATCCCTTGTAAGGTCTCTACCTCGCCGACGAGCCCTTCCTTGAACATCCGTTCCACGCGTTCTTCGATCCGGCGGTCGTGCGTTTTTTGCTCCCGCCTGAGGGCAACAATCCGAAACTCTCCGGGAATCGGCTGAACTGTTTCCGAGTCCTGAAGACGACTGAAAGGGCGTCCGGTCAAACGATAGACCTCCAGAGACCGGATCACCCGCTTGCGATCACCCGGGAGCAGTCGCTGCTCCATCTCTGGATCCACTGCTGCGAGTTGTCCACGTACAGAGGCTTCCCCCTCCTCATCCCACAGAGCCTCGAGTTCTCCTCGTATAACATCATCCTTCCGAGGGCCCTGAACCATCCCGTCGACAAGAAGTCGAAGATAAAGAGGTGTTCCACCAGCGAAAAGGACGGAGCCCTCTGCCTTCTTGACGCTCTGCTTGGCATGCTCGACCCACAGTCCCGCATTGAATCCTTCGTCATGTCCGACGAGGTCGAGAAGTTCAAATGGGATTTCATCACGTAATTCTGGAGTGGGCTTGTCTGTCCCGATATCCATTCCGCGATAAACCTTCATGGAATCCATCGAGAGAACTGGCCAGCCGTGCCGGCGGTGAAGTTCTGCCGACAACACCTTCTTTCCCGTCGCTGTGCCCCCGACCAAGACGTAGTGCATCGTCACGCCCTTTTTGGACGCACGATCGACGTTGCGAGGCCTTCCTCACGCACATGTTCCTGCAAGCGCACATTGAGATCATCCACTGACAACGAGTTAACCATCTCAATTGCCGCGTACGGAGTGACCCCACGAAAGGCAGAATTCAGCATTTCAAAAGCCGTGTCCTCCGGAGAATTGGCTCGACGCAAAAGAGCCCCCGTCATTTTTTTCTGTATTCGCGAGATGCAGTCAGCATCAACGCCCCGATCTCGTGATTCAAAGAGTGTGTGTCGCACTGCATTTTCGAGAGCTTCTGGGTGATCAGTTTCCCCACCAATTGTCGAAAATCCAAAACCCCAATCAGCGGCATGCGAAGCACCAAAGGACTCGTCAATCAAGCCATCGCAGTAGAGATTTTCAAATGTATCGGACGAACGGCCAAACATTGCGTCAAGGAGAATGCGCGTTGCCAATCTTCTTTTGACAACAACCGGCCCCTCTCCCTCGACCCTCTCCTCCTTCACCCCCACCAGAAGTCGTGGCCGATTCACCGGCAAAGCCAATTCGACTCTCTCGCATACGACAGAAGGAGATTCATCCCAGACATCCCTCACGTGTCGGGGGTGACTGTTCGGAACACGTCCGGACTGATCCGCTTCTACCAGCACACCGACTTCCTGATGGTCCACAGACCCCGCCACGGCCAGACACATATTCGCGGGACAGTAGTACTCCCGATAGCACCTCTCTAAGACCGAGGCATCAATCTGGGCGATACTCTCCACTGTCCCCGCGATGTTCTCCTTGACGGGATGTTTGTCGTAGAGGCATGCGAGAAGACCAAAGAACAATCTCCAATCTGGATCATCCTCATACATCCCTATCTCTTGGGCGATGATGCCCTGCTCTTTCGCAATGAGTTCCTCGGTGAAATAGGGTTCTTGGACAAAATCAAGCAACAGGTCCAGGCAGCGCATGGCTTCATCCACTGCCGTAAAAATGTACGTCGTTCCATGGAACCCCGTCATCGCGTTCGTTGATGCCCCCATCTGAGCAAACCGATCCGATACATCTCCATGGCGATCTTCGAAAAGTTTGTGCTCAAGAAAATGGGCGACACCCATCGGAATCTCGCCATCTCGCAAACGATCAACCGAACCAAAATTGATGCCCAGGGCGGCAAAGCTGCGCTGCCACCCAGACCGCGGGTTTACCCGCACCGTCAGCCCGCCTTCAGCCACTGCCGAGAACAAAGACTCGTCAACAGGGTTGTCAATTTCTTCCCAATCCATCACCGCGCCTGCCCCAACGAATAAACCGTGTCTAGTCTCGCCGCGCCCAAAATACCCGGAAGCCCTTCGGGGCCAATACTCTGGACTTCCTTCAAAACTTGGGAAGGTTCGGTCTCTCGGCCCAGGATGTGGCCCACGAGACGAAAATAACAAGCACCACGAGGTGAGTCTGCGACCGCCTGGAGTTGCCGAGACAAGGCAAGCTTCGATAATTCGAATTCATCCGCCGTGATTCCCGAGTCGGCAAGCCGTGCGATCTCCTCTTCGATCACAATTTGCGCCCGCTCAAGGGAGGAAGAATCCACACCGGCGTGGATGGTTAACGAAGCACTGTCCAACTGGACATCGGCGTAGCAAGAGTAGGCCAGGCCTTCTGCTTCCCGAACTCTCTTAAATAAACGCGAGTGTGACCCGCCCCCTAATGCCAAGCCCGACAGGGTAGCCATAGGCCCCGGAAGAACGTCATGCCGAAGACGATATCCCAAACTCAGGCGAGCTTGGGTAATCTCGTCAACTTCCTCAATCTTCTTCACCTCTCCCCCCTCATCAACAGGAGGACTGGAAGCGGACATCATGGGCCCGCGCAGGCCAGAGCCAGCCAAAAGGTCTGACACTTTCAAGGCATCCTGTTCTTCGAGGTTCCCCACCAAGAACAAGCGGACGGGGCTTTGACTCGTCATTTTTTTCCAGTGGTCAGCCACATCCGAGAGGCGCAAATCTCGCGCTTCGTCCACCGTCCCCCACGCGTGCCTCTCCCAAGGAGTCCCCGCGAACATCTCCTGCCTCAGTTGTTTTTGTGCCCACCCAGACTTGTCATCTCTAAGCCCCTCAATCGCTCGAACGAGGTTTTCCCGCTCCTGGTCAAAGTGTTCCTTTAGGAAGTTTCCGTCCTCCATTAGTGGAGCGTGGATGACCTCCGAGAGAAGCGAAATTGCTTCATCAAAAATTGGTTTCCCTGTGACGAACTCATCCGCCACAAATTCCATCGCGAACTGGGTGAGTTGCCGATTCCCGATTGTGAAACTTGTACCGCGCAAATCCGCGGCGTAAAGATCTTCACACCGTGCTGCCATCGCCGCGAGACCGGGAGTGCTTCTCGTTGCCCGTGTTAACAGATCCGGCAAGATCGTTTGAACTGACCCACTCGCATCCCGGGGCGATTCATAAATCCAGAGCAAGAGAACCG
>JAZALG010000031.1:0-17479 GCA_036229545.1 Planctomycetota bacterium
TCCTCAAGTGGACGAAGGTTGCCTGGTCTATCACCATTCTCTCCGGGCTATACCTGTTGGTCCTCGGCCCGAACTTTCTTTCCCTCTGGTTTCGCGATGTCTACCACGATGAAAGCGGCGAGCTTCTCCAAGTCCTGATGGTGTCATTTCTGTTTTTCTACCCGGTACGGGCCGTCGCTCTCCCCCTTCTCATGGGCATCGGACATGCTGCTCGTCCAGCTCTCGCTCTTCTCCTGATGGGGATTCTCAATGTGGGAATCAGCCTCGCTCTCATCGAAAAGCACGGCTTGATGGGAGTCGCCCTCGGGACCGCCATCCCCAACGCTCTTTTCGCTGCGGCGGTTTTTGTGATGGCCTGCAGGGAAGTCCAACTCCCCGTCATTAAAGTTCTGAGCCACACCCTGGGACGATCCACCCTCGGGGCTCTCCCCGTCCTCGGATTGCTCCTTTGGATCGAGCGATACTGGACTCCGACGGACGTCCCCTCGCTTCTTCTGTCCGGCCTAGCAACCCTCGGCCTGTTCGGAATCGTTTGGGTCGGATTTGTCTACCGCAACGATCCACACATCAACCTCTCAACCATCCTCACCCGACAAACCGGGGAGACAGACACATCCTGAGCGGAGATTTACTGATCCTCCTCCTGAAGTGTCTCCAGGGATTCCAAAATCTCACCTTCAAGATTCCGGATTTCCGAAAGAGCTTGATCAACCCTTCCCTCTAATGCGAATCGATCAAGATTTGTGGGATCCGGCTCGAACTCCACCACAGACAACAGTGCTTCTCGATACCAACGCGCCCAGGCCAAAACGATTCGGCGTTCTCGGCTTAGTACGGCCTGTCTCTGAGTTGGATTGTTCGCAACAGCTTCAAAGGAAAGATAGGTACGTGCGTTTTCTGCCTCCGTCGTTAAACGGTGGCGCCCTGCTGCAAGAACAACGTCCAAACACTCTTGAGCACGGTCCAAACCCGCATGAGAGAAGTGGTGGAGCACCGTCATCGCAGCCACCGCCATATTCTCCATCTCGTCCGGATCGACCTTATCCAAGCGATCGAGGTTGGTGTGATAGTAGACGTCAGTGAAATGCCAAAGGAGAACAGCGTGGATTCCCCGCTCCAGAAAAGACTCGTGGTCAGAGCCACCTTCAAATGGGTTGCTCTGCGCCGGCCAACCCGTCTGTTCCTTTCGAAGTTCCATGGCCGCGAGGACATAGTCGTTCAAAAACGACCCCTGCAGGTCTGATTCCCTCACGTCGCCTCGACCCCATTCCGAGTGGATGTCGAGCGGAGGTCTGGCCCACACCGCCCCGGGATCTGGGATTCTCTCCATCAGTGGCAACGCACCGGTCTTTGCCAAGTCCTGGCCGACCATGTCGATGATAAGAGCGATATCAATGTTCCCCGGATTTGACGCGATCCACTCACGGGAACATTCAAATTCTGTACCCCAACGGAACGTGATGCTCCTGCGCGGGCGGGGCATCTCCCCGTCCCGAATGGCTCGGAGCATCCCTCCGGCAATCCCAGCCAGGACGGCCACTCCCGTCGCATTGTCATTGGTCCCTGGTTCATCCAGATGGGAAACAACAGCAACGGTTCCTGCCTCTGGATCACTCCCTTGGATTCTGGCAATCAGAGTCCGACTGCGGGTGTCCGTGAAACGTGCGTCAATCGTGACCTTCCCGTAGACCGGACCCGTATCGAGGAGACGTTTCAGAACATCATGCTTGTTCGGTGAAACGTTGAGCGCAAATCCTTGGCGCTCGGCATCGTATGGAACCTTGGAGTAGCGGATGGCGTCTCGATTGTTGTCGGGGTCGTTGTAATCGCCGAGATAGGACGACACCACGCCCAGGGCACCCCCTTCAAGGACCGCTCTTTTAAAAAGGTGCTCTGCTGGATCGTTTCCAACGACGATTGTGCCGGCATAGGCGTCGGGCGGCTGACTTCGGTCGTAACGCATCAGCGGAGCCACAACCCCCTGAGACGGAGTCGGAAAACTGTTCACCGCAACAAAGGTGCGCTCCAGCCCCGACTCGTCATCAAACTGGTGCAGGACACCCACCTGAGGGGACACCACTTCAAAACTCGCTTGGACAGGAGTCCAGGCGGGGAGGACAGGGCCATAGTCTCTGATCGCGACGGTATCGAGAGTTGCCCCTCCAACTCCGGCATCGTCAAACCCCGCGGCTTTGAGTTGGATAAAGACCTTTTGAACACTTCGTAGGTAACCGTCATTCCCTCGGGTGCGGTAATAACCGTCAAGTTCCTCTACCAACTCCATTGCCTGTTCTTTGTTGAACAGATCCTTCACTCGATGCATAGAATCGGACAGGCCTCCCCCATCCTGAGATTGCCCTGCGCTCGCCATGAACAGAAGCGCTGCGCAAGCAGAAAGAACACTCCAAGCGCTACAATGCCAGGGTCCTTTTCTTCGAAGAACATCTCCAACTGTCATGAGTGACTCCAAAGCCAAAACCAAGAAAACACGCCCGCGTTGGATGCGACGATTTCTGATTCTCTTGCTCCTGCTTGTTGTAGGGGGTCTCGCAGTCGTCCCGACCATACTGTCATCAGACACTTTCATAAACGGCTTGCTCGGACAGGTGAACTCTCAACTGAGTGGAACCGTGGAAGTGAAGGCCTTTTCCACGTCGTGGACGGGAACGACCCATGTGGAAGGACTCACTCTCTGGACTGGGAAATCTGGGGAGGGAACCCCACTTCTAACGATTCCAAAATCCGATTTTTCGTTCAGTCTGCCCGGAATTCTGGCCGGTCGATACGACGTCGATGCCTCGATCGATGGATTTGCGGCCGACATCATTCTTCATCAAGACGGCTCAACGAACATTGAGGAGTTTCTAGGGCTCCCCCCTCTGAAATCGAAAACACACGGACCGTTCAAGATTCCACGTATCCCGATCCGTGTCGACATTGAGATGAAGAACGGGCAATCCGTGATTCACGACAAGGCCCTGGGCATGGACTACGGCGTCGAGAAATTGGACATGACCGCCGTGTCTGCCGCGCCGAACAGCCTCGTCGAGATCGACATGTCAGGAGAACTCTCGATGGAAACATCCAAGGCCCCCTTTGAACTCCACGGGAAGGGCCTCGATCCAGACGACCCGACCTTTGAGGTCCACCTGACCGTCGACGAATTCGAACCTGGTCCGGCCATCGCCCCCCTTCTCGCGGTGGCTTTCCCCCTCCTCGCCAACAACTCGTCAGGTTTTTTGACCCAAATTTCTGCTCCTGTGAGTTGGACTCTGGACATTGCCGGCCCCGATCTCGACAAGGTCGTCGCCGGAAAGATGGACGGGCTCACAGGGAGCATTGCCGTGGAGATCGGAGCCGGAGATCTCTCAGGTGGAGCCTGGGGAGCCGTGCAGTCTGTCATCGGAAAACCTGGGCCGGCGCTCGGCGCCCTCAGCGAGATCGCACAAAAGACACCCCTTCTTGCCTTCCATGGGTTTAGGGGGAGGCTCGAACTCACCGGCGAGAAAGCCATTGTGACGGAAGCCACGCTCCTCCATGACGACAGTGGGTCCTCCACCCTTTCTGTTCTTGGATCGTTCGATCTCGCGAGCCAACAATTTGACTACCGCATTCCATGGGACAGTCTCCTCCACCATGAAACCGCACAGAAAATCGTGGCTGGTCGCACCCTCTCCATAACAGGCCCTCTGGACACACCCCGCATCGACCTCGATCTCGACCACCTTCCAAAGCAGATCCTCAAAGTCGCAGTTGAAGAAAAGATCGACAAGGAGGTCGCAAAGAAGAAAGAAGCCCTCGGAGCCAAAGCCGACAAGGCCATCGACGACAAGTTAGATGAAGTTCTCGGCGACAAGGGTTCCAAGGGCGTGCGGGAAGAGGCAAAAAAGAAAGTCAAAAGCCTGCTCCAGGGAATCCTCAGCGGCAACAAGGACGATGGCAGGCTCCCCCCGCCATAGAGGCCCCGTGCACGACCGAATTCTTGGCATCGACTACGGCAGGGTGCGCCATGGACTGGCGACCAGTGATGGGCTTGGAATGACGAGCCACCCCCAGCCTCACCTGCGACGAAAAAACGACGAAGAAGATCTCGCCACGATTCAAACCATCATCGACGAACAGGACATCTGTCGTCTTGTGATCGGGCTCCCCCTGAACATGGATGGCACAGAGGGGTTCATGGCAGAGGAAGTCCGCCGTTTTGGTCACGCCCTATCTCAGACAGTCGATTTACCGGTGACCTACGAAGATGAGCGGCTGACCACTGAGGAGGCGGAGGAGTTTCTCTCGGCCATGTCCCTCAGGCCAAGGGAACGGCGCAAACTTCGAGATTCAGTGGCCGCTGCGATCCTCGTCCGTTCCGTCCTAGAACGAGAAAAAAACTCCTCAAACTGAGGGGAAACAATCCCCTGTCAGGAGAGCCTGGTCAAGAATCGCTTCCCAGACGACGAGCGATCTGCTGACGCCGCCGGACCGTAAAGGCCACCATGATGGTCCCCGCCGCCATCAGCAGCAGGGGGCCGGGAGCGTCTGGCCAGAATGAAACAGACTGGGCCGTCGCAACAACCGTCTCCGACGCCTCTTTTTTACCCGTACCGTAGGCGGACCCCGGAATCGCCAACAACGTTGCGAGGGCAAGGGTAAACGACGGGGAGAGAAAGGAGAGGTTCACGAACTGCTTAACCGGAGAGTCTGGCGATGAAACTGAGGGAGAATATTGCTGGACCCTTTTTCTGGCACAGTTGGAATCCCGATCACGTCGGTGCCCGTTGCCCGAAACAGAGTCGACAGACCTAAATCTAGCCTCAATATCAAAGTTCGTCAATCCATCAGGGCCTGTTCTTGTGGAACGTTGCATGCAAGTTTCCTCGATGCACTGTTTTTCGACACAATCGGACCTCGGCCTGTAGAGGCCCCTCTCTTCTTTCCCAGACACCTTTCCAAAAGTGCGAGGAATGCGAAAAAGATGGGAAATCTTGAGCCACTGATAAGCCGGGTTCTGTCCTCCTCTAAAAAAGAAGAGTAGCGACCATTCCTCTAGAACCACTGTCGCCAGCGGTTTCCAACACCCTACCCGGAGGTCAAACGACGCGGGCAGCGTCATCCCTCTCTATGTGGGCTTTCTCCCGGTGAGGTTTACCAAGCCGAAACGGTCACCCGTCTCGCTGGTGCGCTCTTACCGCACCCTTTCACCCTTGCCTGTAGCGTCCGAAGACACCCATCGGCGGTTTACTCTCTGCTGCACTTGCTCTGGCCTTGCGGCCGGTGGGCGTTACCCACCACCGTGCCCTGTAGAGCCCGGACTTTCCTCTCCCCGAAGGGCAGAACCCTCCGGGCAGCGGCCGCTTTAGCGACTCAAGATTCCCCAAAAATTTTCAAAGGTCGTCCCCGGCCCTCAAAGTCGCACCTCCATCATGCAACCCATGGCCAGGGGGGTGCATCATAACGGAACCTCGTCGTACCATGTGGTCACAGAAAGGCGACTGCCGGATCCATCGGCTCGTTGCACATCGTTTAAGGAGAAGGAACGCCATGGAATTCGTCTACGTCGTCAAGCGTTACGACCTGTTTGACCTCGCCTTTCCTCACGGTTTCGTCACCGCTCGCGACGAACCAGAACAAATGGACCAATGGAACGCACGCATGCGAGCAAAGGGATTTTTTGTCGAACGACGGTGGGCCGAGCAGGACAGTTCCCTGAAACAAATCATCCCCTACAACCTCATTGTTCACGGCGATGAGATCTATCTGCTCAAACGACTCGACAGCGGGGGAGAAAGCCGTCTTCACGGCAAACTGTCCATCGGTGTCGGCGGCCACATCAACCCCGTGGATGAAGCTGAAGGAGATTTGCTGGATATCGGCTGCCGCAGAGAACTTGATGAAGAACTCAACCTCGAGACGCCCTTCACCCTGAAACCTGCTGGCGTCATTAATGACGAAAGCAACGACGTTGGATCGGTCCACATCGGCCTGGTCAATCTCGCGCACTGCGAAACCAGAGACGTGACCGTGCGCGAAACCGATCAACTCGAAGGAGGATTCGTCACCCAGCAAGCCCTCCAAGAAATGGCTAACAACGAGCCTGACCGATTTGAATCCTGGTCAACCATGATCATCTCCCGCCTTGGCGAGCTATTGCCCTGAAGGTTCACCCCGACGAAGCCATCTGGCACGCCACCTCCTCGGGCGAGCCTGCCGAGCCGGGGGAAGAAGGCTTCATTCACGCCTCCTTCACCAGCCAAGTCACAACAACCCTCGCCCTCCACTTCTCTGACGCTGCGCAGGTCACTCTCCTGCGTCTCGATCCCGAATCCCTCGGCGACCGTCTGGTGATTGAGCCTTCACGAGGTGGAGAGCATTTTCCTCACATTTACGACTCTCTCAAGGCCGACGACATCATCGAGATGCGGGTGGTATCACGTCATCCGGACGGAACATTCCACGGACCCTGACTTAAGGCGAGGCCCCCACTCGCCGCCCGCCGATAAACCGTGTCACGTCGAGCCCCGCGCGAGCGAGAGCGCTAAGGTGATTCATGCTCCGCACACTGCGGGCCATCTGCCAGATGAAACGTGGATTCCAGTAAAAACGGCGCAAGAAGCGCTTCTGAACAGCGACCATTTTGTCGGCTGTAAAGTGGGTGAATCTCCAGGGAGGCAGGCCTGGGTAATAACCATAAAGGCTCCAGTCAGGCCGACCGTCCGAACCGAGTTTCAGATAACCACGGCTTCGGCAATCCTCCCAGAGTTCCGTCCCCGGGTAGGGACAGGCGAGAGTGAAGGTGATGAAGTCGGGCTGAATCTCCTGGGTGAGGCGCCACGTGTCCTCCACCTCTTCCGGGGTTTCGTCCACATGGCTCCCCAGCATGAGATACGCCGTCCGAAGGATTCCCGCACGCCGGGCCTCATCGAAAACTTCGACAACCTTCGCTCGCGTCACCAGTTTTTTGTTCAACTCAAGAATTCGTTCGCTGCCGCTCTCCACGCCGAAATCAATTTTTATGCAGCCGCTCGCCGCCATCAGTTCGAAGTGTTCCCTGCGAAGCCCATCGACTCGAGCATTGCAGGACCACGTCACCTCCCGGGAGAGCAACTCTTCGCCCAACTCTTCAAGGTAACGGAGGGTCGGTGGAAAAATGTCATCTTCAAAATTGAGGTGGTTAACCCCGTACCGATCAACGACAGCATCGATTTCCTCCAAGACCGCCGCCACGCTACGCCGACGAATTCCAGGGCGAGCCCGCTCGCCCCACACAGCATTCGTGCTGCAAAAGACACAGCGCGCATAGCACCCACGAGATAGATGGACCTGAGCCGCTCGAATATCGGGCCGCATCACTCCAGGACTCGCAACTCCCTTTCCTCCCCCGATCTGCTCATAGTCACTCCAGTTCAAAAGGCTCCGGTCCATGGGAGCTAGGGTGTCGAGATCGTCCACCGGCTCACGCGCACCCGTCCCTCCGCTCGCAGCGAAGTGAAGTCCGACCACCTCGGAAGGATGACCGCAGGAATCGAGGACAGCACAGAGTTCGGGAAGCGTTCGATCGCCCTCTCCCACGCACACCGCATCGAGAACAGGAATCTCATCCAACAGGTCCTGCGGCAAAGCGGTCGCGTGAGGGCCTCCAGCAATTAAAAACACAGAAGGCAAAACCTTTCGAGCCAGAGTCAGAATCTGCGCGGCAGCGGGAACATGAGGCGTGACCACTGAGACACCCACCATGTCAGGACAAAACTCCGCCAGGACAGTTTCGATCTCGCCCTCACCGCTTTTCGCAACCTCCAAGTCAAGGATTCGAGCGTGATGTCCCTGGGCATTAAGCTCCGAAGCCAGGCCGAGAAGATTCGTAGGATGCTGAAGATTCTGGCGGGACATTCTCCCGAGAATGGAAGAGGGTCTGACGAGGAGAACACGCATAGTCCTATCCTAGCGCCTCAGAAGCCTCCAAAGAGGAACCTCAGGAGTAAACTCGCCTTTCCCATGAGCCACCCCGTACAACCCATTGCTCGCGGCACCCTTTCCAACATGCTGCGCACCATGGCCCAGAACCGCCCCCTGGGTGAAGCCCTCGTTTATCCTGCATTCGCCTTCGGTGGGCAGGAGGTTCGCCTTACTTTTTCCGAGTTGGACTCCCTGGTGGACAGCCTCGCAAAAGGGCTCATCGCCCAGGGCATCCAGGCGGGCGAACATGTCGCCATTTGGGGGACCAATGTGCCAGATTGGGTTCCCCTGCAGTTCGCCCTCGCTCGGGTCGGAGCCGTCCTCGTCACGGTCAACACAGCACTACGCAAAGAGGAGGTGGCTTACGTCCTGCAGCAGAGCAAATCCGTGGCCATCATCCACACGACCTCAACAGGAACGAACTCGCCCTCTGCCATCCTTGACGATCTCTTTGCCGAAGCCCATCCGGCGGTCTCCCAAATTCGCCGAAGAATCTGGATGCCCGCAAATCCGTCTGATTCCCCTCCAGGCACGCTCGCCACGGTCTCGGGAACGGTGAAAAAGGGGCGGAGTGTTTTTGATGCCGATCTCGCCACCCGGGAGGCTCACATTGATTCAGGAGACGTGGTCAACATCCAGTACACCTCCGGCACCACTGGATTTCCAAAGGGAGTCATGCTCAGTCACGACAACCTCATGCACTCGGCCTGGTCCATCGCACAGCAAATCAACACACAGCCAGAAGATCGCCTTGCCATGATTCTGCCGCTCTTCCACTGCTTTGGCTGTGTGGTCTGCGTTCTTGGCGCCTACAGCCACGGTGCCACGCTTTGCGTCATCCCCTCGTTCAATCCCGAAGATGCCCTCCGTCTCGTCCACGAAGAACGGTGCACGATCCTTCACGGCGTCCCCACGATGTTCTCGGCAATGCTTGCCCATCCTGAGCGGCACCGGTTCGATACATCCTGCCTGGAAAGGGGGCTCGCCGCAGGATCCCCGGTCCCTGAGCCCCTCATGGCTCGCATCATCGACGAGTTGAAGTGCGAGGGGATGTCGATCGCCTACGGACTCACTGAAGCGGCACCTGGGGTCGCTGGGACCCGCCCTTCGGATCCTCTTGAAGTCCGCTGCAGCACGATCGGACAACCACTGCCCGGAGTCGAGGTGAACATCGTCGATCCCGCAACAGGCAAGGCTGTCCCGGACGGACAGCGAGGAGAACTCCTCTGCCGAGGAGTCAACGTCATGGTCGGATACCACAATGATGATGAAGCCACAAAAGAAGCGGTCACCCAGGATGGATGGCTAAAGACGGGAGACGAAGCTCTCCGACGCCAAGACGGCAACCTGTCCATCGTGGGGCGCATCAAGGACATCATCATTCGAGGCGGGGAAAACGTTGCCCCCGCCGAGGTGGAGTCTCTCCTCATCGAACATCCAGATCTGGCTGACGCTGCGGTTGTCGGCATCCCCGATGAGCACCTCGGAGAAGAGGTGGCCTGTGCTGTTCTCCTCAAAAAGGACGTTCAATTTAATCCAGAGGCCTACGCGTCCTATCTCGAGGATCGCCTCTCTTTCTTCAAAATCCCCAAGGTGTGGAAGGCTCTTGAGGCCTTCCCTCTAACCGGATCGGGAAAGGTTAAAAAGTTTCTGTTGCGCGAAATGCTCTCCGAGCCGCTTGAAGAATGAGCGCTCTCACAACTCGCCCATCGCCAGAATCGCCGCCGCAAGATCCTCCATAAGAATGGCCCGGGCTCCGGGATGGAGGTGGCAATGATCCATCATCACCTCGTAGCCGATGAGGCCATCAGGGCATCGAGAAGAGAAGAGGGCTTGAGCGTCGAAAAGAGACGCCGACTCCATCTTCTCCGCCACTCCCCGAACAATATTGTCCAGCGCATCATTACTCCGGCGAGGTGCCCGATCCTCAGCAGCGCTCCGGCGAAGAAGATGGGCTCCGCCCTTCCTATCCCCGAGCAACATGCGCACCAATCCCATGTCATAAAGCGTGTTGGGATCGCCGGGGGCCAAGTCCCTCGCTTCGAAGAGCAAATCGCTCGCACGAAGAAGTTGTTCTCTCTCTCCCTTGCGCAGGTCATCCCGATGGAACTTCTCCATGGTGTCCATGAGGACGGTGACTGACACCGTCCAATCCGACGGAGGTGTCCAATGCGCTCCTTGAAGAGCCCGTGGGAGGACCCCGTCCGCCCCCTCGAGTTCACGCGGAGACATCGACGCATCCAAGACGCGCAGGCTCGGGACTCTGGAATCTGGGTCAGCCACTTCCCTTCGAGATTTCAGATCTTCTTGCTTCAAAGCGAGGCCCCAATCCCACCCCGACAACCATATGGCCGGGCGCAGTCCTCTACGAAAGCGGGGAGGGATCTCTTTGAGTGCCAAACGCCTGAGTTCTTTCTGTTTCTCGACCTTGCTGAGATCCGCTTCTTGCGAAGCGGCGCTCCCCCAGGGAGGTGAAAAATCGTTTCGCGAGAGGGTGCAGAGCATCACATCAGACCCGATGGCCGCCGACTCCCGGCAAATCCCCTCGAGATTGTTCCGATACGCATCCATCCAACGGGATGTGGTTTGGAGTGTCATCCCGCGGAATGCCTTCGGGTCAAAAGTCCAGGGTTCAGGTCTGTTTCCACCCTGACGAGTCCCTTCGTGACGGACTCGTTCCTCGGAGGAAAAAAGGGTGCGAAGAAATGCAAACAGACGCGACCGAGACAGAACCCGGAGGAACGGCCCAGACGACTGGACAAGACCCTCTTGGGATAACTCAGCGGCAAATGACATCTCCACGAACTCGTTGTGCCCGCTGTACACCACCACCAAGTCAGGACGGATCGAACCCAGTTGGCCGGCGAGGATTCCAACACGCTCGCTCCCATAGCCGGATCGACCTAGGTTGAGGACTTCATACGAAAACCCTTGAGAGCCCTCGTTGAGACGATCCTGCAAGTACTGATGAGGAAATCCCTGCGTATTACTCCCTCCCAGTAAGACAACTCGATGGGCGTCTCCTTTCGGCGGAATGGATACCTCGGGATGCGTCGCTTCGAACATATCGGTCATCCACCAGCCCGGTCGGTGTGGATCCGCTTTCAGATAAGAAGCCTCCCTATCGAAACCTCGAGAAAGGGGCGCTTGCCCGGAGAGGTCAGTCCACCCCGCTAAACGCAGGCCTCCTTCAAGGAACAAAAGCAGGAAAAAGACCGGAGCAAAGGTGTAGACGATGCGCCATGCAGGCGGGACTTGCCGGGTCTTGGCTACCGTCACCTTCTGGACTCAAAAACCACCGAGGATCCCTGATGTTTGGCCACCAAGTCAGGAAATACATCCGGGTGGATCATTCCAGCCAGGATCTCCAGGGAATCAACGATGCGAGGTCCGGATCGATTGAAATAGGCATTCCCATCAGCCACAAACACTCGCCCCTGTTCGACCGCCGGCCAACGAACAGAAGCCAAGATCTCTTCGAGCAGGTCTCGTTCTTCGAGCGTTCGATCGAGAGTAAATCCGCAGGGCTTGATCAGAACAACGTCCGGCCCGGGATCCAAATCAGCGAGGGCTTGACGGTCCAGAGTCGGCGCCACATCACCCGCTTGCGTCACGAGCGGCTCCCCCCCTGCGATTTCAACCAACTCGGGCATCCATGTCCCACCGATCATGACGGGGTCGAGCCACTCGAGGGTGAGCACTCTGGGATGATCGGGCTGAGAAGAAACTCTGCTTCTGACCTGTTCAACACGGGACAGAAGGCCATCCAGGGATTCTTGTGCGACATCTTCACTCCCCAGAGCCCGGCCAACCCGTAGCAGATCATCAAAAATGTGGGAAAGGCGGGTGGGGTGGAGGTTGACCAGTTCCACTTTTCCGTCGAAGAGACGCTGAACAGCCTTTGAAACATCCTCGTATGACACCGCACAGACGTCACACAAGTCCTGGGTCACAATGACGTTCGGCCGAGTTTGCGCCAGAGCCTCCTCGTTGATGGTGTAGATCGAGAGGGCCTCCTGGAGAGCACTAACGACCTGTTGATGAATCCGGCCGCTGCCCCCTTCATCGACCACCCTCGCCGATGTCAGAACCGGAAGATCCCGAACGGAACTCGGCCAATCGCATTCGTGGGACACCCCCACTAGATTCTCAGCCTTCCCAGCGGCGCAGATCAGTTCTGTCGCAGAAGGGAGGAGCGAAGCCACGCGAAGCGGTAGCTGAGCCAATCCACCCTGATCTTGTTGCTCCTCGAACGCGATGTCTCAATCCTCCCGGTATTCAAAGGGAGAGGTGGGCAATGTCTGAGTCTTCCACGCCACGTAGGCCAGGACCGCCAACACCAGCACAATCGGCGGGATCCAGTACCGCTTCTGCGTCCTTAGGAAAGTCCAAAAATCGCCCATAGCAAGGTGAAGTGTATCACCTCCCCCTTTCTAACCACGCCGTGTGAATAGCCTGGGCCAGGTCTTCCATGATGAGGGCTTCGGCGCCGGGATGGAGGTGGCAGTGGTCAGCCATCACTTCATAGCCGACGATCCCGTCCGGACTCCGTCTCGCAAAAATGTCTGCCGCATCCATGAGCGTCACACTCTCTCGATTGCGCGACACGCTACGGATGCGCTCATACACCGATTCTCCGGCGCGACGAGGAGCCCGATCAAAACGAGCAGCCGCTTCGAGATGCTCCCGTGACTCTTCTGATCGACCCAATACCAGGGCACAGAGCCCCACCATGAAAAGGGCGCGGGGGTGGTCGGGATGGCGATCAACAATAGAGCGGTAACGCTGCAGCGCTTCTTGAACAGCCATCGTCTCCCGAGAAGTCAAAGCAGGGTGGTGCACATCGGAGATGGCTTCCACTAAATCAAAAACCTTGTCCATCCAAAGAGCTGGGGGAGGCCAGAGTGTCCATGCCCCGGTCTGATCGGGTCTCTCCAGCCAAGAGGGCAACTCCGCCAGGACACCCGACAGGGGACGAAGAGGAACAGCCACCTTTTGACGCCCCATAAAAAGGGCTGCTTCTCGTTTCAACCCGTCCTGAAAGGGGTCCCAATCTCGAGCCCGAACGCGGAGGGGCGGGCTGACTGCAGCGAGAAAGCGCTTTGGCAGAAGGGCCCGAGCCTGAGCGAGATCCTGTTCCAGAATCTCGCGGACAAGGGGGGGCGTTTCCGGGGCCAGGGTAGAAACAAAGGGTGGTGAAAGGTGGTTCCCCACCGGCGTGCACAGCAAAACAAGAGCTCCAGCCTCGGTCGAAATATCCACAATCCGCTCGAGGTTGTTCTCGAAAGCGTCCATGTAACGCTGAGTCTCGGGCCAAACAATCTCAGCGAACTGCGGATAGGCCATTTCCCAAGGCTCGGGCCCTGACCCACGAGAAGGAGTCTCCCTCCCGTTTTCTTTTCCGCGATCGAACAGGTTCATCAACCATCGTGCCACTCGAAGTTCTCCCAAGGGAGACAGCATTGGAGGAAGAGAGTCCTCCACCTCCGCCCGAAAGCCTCGCTCGATGAACTCGTTGTGACCGCTGTAAATGACAACAACATCCGGCTCTAACACCATTGCCTGTTCCACAAGGATGGAAACCCGTTCGCTTCCATATCCCTCCCGCCCGAGGTTCACGACCTCGTACCGACCCTTGGGACCCAAGGCATCGAAGCGTTGCTCAAGCAGATCACCAGAGAAGCGCTGGGTATTACTCCCCCCAAAGAGAAGGATCCGTATCCGATCGTCCCGCGGCGGAATCACAATCTCCTCGCCTCGATCGAACATGGCTGTCTGCCAGCCGCCCCCCGCCCCTTCCTGTGGGAGGAGATAGGATTCGTGCCGATCGAATCCACGACTCAACGATCCCCCCGATTGGGCTTCGGTGGGAACAAGCCACCAAACCAACAGTTCCCCCAACCCTAAAAGCAAAACCAAGGGGGCGATTGCAAAGAACAGGGTGCGGCCGACTCCACGCCGGGAAGATTCACCTCGGTTCTTGCCCGAGGCAACCATCACGAACCTTTAAACCTCCGGTGAGTACCAGCGGAGTCGTCCGTCGATAAGCCCTGCTCTTCCCGGAGTTGTGCCCGCCGCTCTCGCCAACTCTCATAGTTGCCCGGATGGAAGTGGTGCACACCGCCACTTTCAAGAACAAGGATATGGTTCGCGATCCGATCCAGGAAAAAACGGTCGTGAGTCACCACGATGGCGCAACCGGGAAAATCCAGGAGGGCCTGCTCCAGGACCCGCAGGGTCGGAAGATCCAAATCGTTTGTCGGTTCGTCGAGGAGAAGCACGTTCCCTCCCTGCGCCAGCATCTTGGCCATCTGAACTCGGTTTCGCTCTCCTCCCGAGAGCGTGCCCATGGTTTTGTCCTGCTCCTTGCCTCTGAAATTGAAGCGGGAGACATAGGCACGGCTCGCGATTTCCTCCTCCCCGACCCGGAGAAAATCTGTTCCACCAGTAATCTCATCGAACACCGTGTTCTCTGCCTTGAGTTCCGCTCGACTCTGATCGAGATAGCAGAGATCGACCGTTTCCCCGACTTTGATTTCTCCGGCATCAAGATCTTCCTGACCGACAAAACAACGCATCAAGGTGGTCTTCCCTGTTCCGTTGGGACCCACGATTCCCAGAATCGCCCCCGGGGGCAGTTCGAATGAAACGTCCTGGAACAGCACTCTCTCGTCGAAGGACTTGGTGGCTTGGTCCACAACTAGGACCTGATTGCCGAGTCGTTTCGTAAAGGGGATGTGGAGGACAAACTCATCCCGCTGGCTCTTCACAGCCCTGCGATGCTCGGCCACAAGGTCGTCATACCGTTGGACTCGCGACTTGCTCTTCGTGGTTCGTCCCTTGGGATTCTTTCGGATCCAATCCAGTTCACGGGTGATGATCTTTCCCCGAACGTCATCGCTCTTTTGGCGCTGGCGATAGAACTCTTCCCGCTTCTCAAGGTAGGCGGTGTAGTTGCCCTCATAGGGCATGGCAGAACCTCGATCGACCTCCAGCATCCAGCCCACCACGTTGTCGAGGAAGTATCTGTCGTGGGTCACGAGAATGATGGTCCCCTCATAGTCCTGGAGGTGACGTTCGAGCCAGCCCACGGTGTCAGCGTCTAAGTGGTTTGTCGGCTCGTCGAGGAGCAACACATCAGGGTGTTCCATGAGGGTGCGGCACAGGGCAACCCGCCGCCTCTCTCCTCCGGAAAGATGGGTCACCGGACTGTCCGAGGGGGGACATTGAAGGGCGTGCATCGCCTGATCGATATGGCGGTCGAGTTCCCAACCTTCACGATGGTCGATTTCCTCTTGGAGGCGAGTCATACGCTCAAGAAGCGTCTCCATGTTGTCCTCGCCTAATTCTGAATTTCCCATCGTTTCGGTGAGTTCTTCGTACTCCCGCACCAAAGCCCGAAGCGGCTCGACAGCCTTCTCGATGTTCTCTTGGACGGTAAGTTCGTCATCCAAGGAAGGTTCCTGGTGGACGTAGCCCACCGAGAGGCCTGGCTTCACCAGGACCTGTCCATCGAATTCCAATTCCTCCCCAGCCATGATCTGCAGAAGCGTGGATTTTCCCATTCCATTGGGACCGATCACCCCGATCCTCGCTCCACGAAGGAAGGACAAGGTGATCTCTTCGAAGAGCACACGACCTCCATAGGCCTTTCTCACGTCTTGCAAGGTGATGGCGATGTCAGAAGTGCTCACGCCCATGGTCGACCTACCGAGGATCAGAGAAAAAGGTGGGAGGCGGTTACCGCCAAATTAGGTTGGGATCATGTTAGCCGGACCTCAGGGAGTCCACCAAGGATGCTGGCGTCTGAGAATTGGCAACGTAAGATGGTCAGAGGGAACTCGAACGGCGCATCGTCAGGGTCCTCATGCATCGCATCATTACTCATCCAACACCTGAGAGAGAGCAACTGTGTATCTAGAGTTAATCGAAAATGTCGCCGTTCTCCGCCTGGAAGCCGGTAAGGCCAATGCCATGCGGCCGGAATTCCTCGTTGGATTGAATCGCCTTCTGGATGAATTCGAAGCCTCTGGCGCCATGGCGGTCGTTCTCACGGGATATGACACCTACTTCTGCGCGGGACTCGACCTGGTCAGTCTCTCTGGCTACGACGCCAAGCAAATGAACAACTTCATGGAGCAACTCGACGAGATGATGCTCCGCCTACTTTCTTGTCCCAAACCCGTGATCGCGGCGATGAACGGTCATGCTGTCGCGGCTGGCTGTATCCTGACGATGATGGCGGATTTTCGCATCCTTGCTGACAGCAAGATCCGATGCGGGCTAAACGAATCTCAGTTGGGTCTCTCAATTCCTCTGATCGGAAGGGAAGCCCTCGAATCTCAACTTTCTCCCGAGTCCATCCGAACCGTCGTCGAGGACGGAAATCTTTACCTCCCCGCGCAGGCCCTGGAAATGGGCCTCGTGGATAGCGTGGTTTCGCCAGAAACCGTTCTCGATCGCGCTCTACTCCACGGACAAAAACTCGCTCAAGAACCCGCCGAAGGACTCACGAGAGAACGGCGAGATGGTCGCCAACGTGCACTCCACCGGTTAAATCCCAGCGTCATGGAACAAGCCCGGCAGTCATGGCTCGAAGAATGGTTTAGCGAGACAACTCAGGAGAAAGTCTCGGATTTCGCGACCGAACTCTCGGGATCAGCGACCTAATCGGACGAAGGGCTCTCCCCTTCTTCCAACGCCTTTCTGAACTCCCTGTACTCAGCGACAACGAGAGCGGCAGGAGGACTGCTGGTCTCCAGGCCTTTCTCCTCGTAGACCAGGAGATGTTCCGCGCTCACAAGGAGGGCATCGATCGCTTCTCTCTGAGCGTCACTTTCTGTGGCTCGCTCATACACGTGCATCTTTTCGTAGATGACTTCGGTGTGTTTTTCGATGTCTTCGGTGACCTTCGGAGAACAGTCATTACAGAGACCTTCCTTCGTCGTCCGTTGAAACAAACCACCTTTTTCACACCACACACACTTCGCCATAACACGCCTCACTTGAACGACTCGTTGTTGAGGATCAGAGGATACCCTCCACGCACCTTCCCTTCTTCCCCCTGGGGGCTCACTCGCTCTTTTCCTGCATCGGGTAGCCTGTATGGCGCACGAAAACTTACAAACTAGGAACAATTGTCGATGCTCGTCCTATTGACCGGCGACAAATTCAGAGGATGAAGAAAAAAGATCACTGGACCGGTCTCGTCGTAATGGCCGTCGTGTGCCTTCTCTCCATTGCCTTCCTCTTGCGCGATGAAGGGTGGGCCGATCGCCAGATCCTCAACGCTCCCGCCACAGCCACAGAAGGGGGAGAAGCACTCGTCAGTGACTCTCACCTGCAGACAGCCTCCAACACCGCTGTGTCATTTTCAGAGCCGGTTTCCATCACCCAGGATCCGCCCTTGCCTGCGGGGACTCCTTCCTCGGGAGCGCAACTTGTTGTGATCTGTGAAACCCAGCCTTGGCCCGTGACCATGCGCCCCCTGCCCCGGTTTGTCATTGTCCCCGCCGGACAGCCCATCACCTCCCAG
>JAZALG010000032.1:0-6401 GCA_036229545.1 Planctomycetota bacterium
TCCCCCATGCGGTCCAACAGTGGACTGGGGTCCAGGGTGTTGAAGGACTGCGCCAAGTTGGAGTGTGGATCTCTTGCTGTGCGTTGATCGGTGTTGCTCTTCTCGCCTGGTGTCTTTCACGATGGACGGGGCTTGATCCCGATGCAAAGGGGCTGGCAGCCTGCTGGATTGCCTGGTTGTGGGCCTTGCACCCCACCCTGCTCGTGAGCAGCGTGACCCCTAATGGGTCACATTTACTCGGATTCTTTCTCTGCCTCACCCTTTCGGGAGGCTTACTGCTTCAAGGACAAAGGATCCTCTCTGGCTGGAGTCTTCTTACCCTTGGCGTACTGGGGTCTTTTCTCTCCGGGGGTGTCGTCGTTGTCGCGGCAATGGCGGTTGGCCTCGTGATTTACCTTGTGCCGGTTCCGCCTTTCCGCGCTTTTCTTGGAACGGCGAGTGCCTTTGCTGTTGCAGGGGCTCTTTGGTTCTCAAATCAAGGCCCCGTTGACTCTGAACGCCCGTGGGTGCCCGACATAGCCGGTGTTCACAGCGTCTTGGCTCTCGTGGAAGCCCCCACAAGAGGTGAGGTGTATACCCTGAGCGATCGTGACGATCGAACCGCCTGGTTTCTTAAAGAAACCCGCGATGTTGTCTCCGAAACACCTCCTTTGAGCTTCATACGCTCTTGGGCCAGGCGTCTTGTGATTGATTTGCACGGCCCGGTGCGTTTCGACGCTCTCACTCCCCCACTCCTCGCTGATGTCACGGGTTGGATCGATGTTTTGCTCAGGGGTGGACTGATGCTTTTCGGGGTTGCAGTGCTTTCTGTTGTGCGATTGCGAAGCACCTCCGCCTGGCCTCGAGGCGGGGCAATTGCCGGGGCACTTGTCTTGCTTGCCCTGACGGTTGTGACAGCCACGACTCCATTCGCACTCGCTTCCCTTGATGTGGTGCTGCTCGGGGTTGCGGGAGCGGGGATTCTTGGCTCTTCATCTGCCAAGCGCGGGGGGCTGAGACTCGCCTTTGCTTTAGGTGGTGGGGTCGTGTTGTTGTTTCATCTGGTCATTTGGCAACTTGGTCCAGCCCCCTCCCCATGGATGACCGAGCATTACCGAGGGGGTACAGAGGGAGACTATCTCGTCTCGACGATAGAACGCCTTGCTGGAGGAGTGGAAAGCGGCGATGACCATCTCACCGTGGCAAATGGCCTGCTCAATCCCTACACGCCTCTCCTACGTCTTCCGGGGGTGGCACTGAAGCATGCAGAAAAGGCGCTGTACGCACTCCCTACAGAGGAGTTCGCCACAGAGGCGTATGTCCGCGCTCTCGTCGAAAACTACCGCATCGATGAAGCCATTGAGATCGCAGAGAACGCGATTTCCGCAACCCCCACCCCCTCCCATAAGGCGGAAGCCATGGTCAGTTGGCTGAGGTATCTCAAAAAGACTCGCAGGGTCGATGGAAAGGAGTGATATCCGCCTGTTTTACCCCGTCTCTGTCATGTTTCTTGGAATGCCGTCCGTGACAACGTATCTCTAGAACGTTCAGCACAGTGCGTGCTGGAGGAAACAGGGGAGACGGTGGAAGACGGAACAAAGAATCAGGACGCCGGGAAGTTTGACGCGGAAGCTGCCCATCGCGCCCGGCTTGTCGATGCGGGGGAACTCCTCGCCGGGGTTGTGCACGAGATCAAGAACCCCCTGGCGGTCATTCAGGGATACGTCCAACTCCTTCATGATCGGAGCGATGCAGGAGATGACCAGAGGGACTTGTCCCTTGTCCTTGAGGAGGCACGCCGGGTTGGAGTGCTCATCGATGACATGCTGACGTACACCAAGCGGGAGTGCGAAGCCACCGAAACGATTGACCTGCAGAAGGTCATCAATTCAGCGGTCAACCTGTCCACCCACGACATGCGTCAGGCCGGTGTGGTGTTGGTCGCGACCATGCCCGATCGCCCCGTCTTGGTGAAAGGCTCCTACAACGCTTTCCTTCAGGTCGTCATGAATGTGCTGCGCAACGCCCGGCAAAGTCTCGAAGAAGGGGAAACGGTTCGCCGGGGGATCACGGTGGTGTTCTCGGAAGGCGAGGACGGGTTTCCACTGCTCACGATTGGGAATAATGGCCCAGGGATCCCTGCCGATGTTGCGGAGCGCATCTTTGATCCGTTCTTTACGACACGAGGTCATGGCGAAGGGTGCGGAATCGGCCTTTCTTTCTGTCGAGAGAACCTCAAGCGTTTCGGCGGGGAAATCACCCTTGCCAGTCGCGAGGATTCGAACGTCGCCTTTTGTATGCGCTTCCCGCCTGTCTGACCCTTACCTCTGCGACTGCATCCAGCGGAGGTACCTTTCCCGTATCCGGGGGTCGTTGCCCTGGGTGTGGATGAGATAGGCCAGGCCGGATTCTCCTTCGGTAGCGCGTCCCAACATGAAAAGGGCATCGATTTCATAGAGGTGAAAGTCGACAAGCGCCTTTGTCGTTGTGGAATCTTTCGGAATGAGGAATTTGATGCGAGAAAGGGCCGCCTCAGGATCCCGTGCGGTGGGGTCTGAGGGGAACAGGAGTAATTCCAGATACGCGAGGTTGGCGGGTTCGTCGCCGGGGTAATTCATGAGATATCCGCGTAGGGCGTCGAGGGCAAGGTGGCTCTCCTGTCGCCTCTCAAGGATTCTTGCGATGGCGAGTGCCTGGTAGGCCCCACCCATTTCGCCGGAGGCCAGGTCAACGAGTGTTTGATCCCACCCCGCTTCGCCCAACCCGACCATCGCCAATGCCTCAACGAGAGTGTCGGCGGGACCATCCGTGCCGAGCCTCCGCCGTTTTTCGACGAGTTCGAGGGCCCCCCTTCTCGTTTCGTCGAGTTGGGGCGTATGAAGATCCATGGACGGACAGGCAACCTGGTTAATCAAGAGCTGCTTGTCGAAGCCAGGCGAGCGACGTTGGGTATGGCACCGCAGGCAGTTCATTTGTTCGGACTGATCCCAGGAAAACATCGGTTGCACTGCGAAGCGGGGGTTTTCCACATGAAGGTTGTTGGTCTCGTGGCAGTGATAACAGCCGACGCCATCAAGGGGAGCCTTGAGTCGAATGTCGTCATACCCCCCCACCACCCCGTAGCCGGTCGTGTGGCACTCGACGCAGGCGATGTTGAGGCCCTGTCCCACGGCATCGACTTTCACAAAGGCGTCAGCGTGGGGCGTCTCCCTCCAGAACTCCACCTGCTCGGCGTGACATGAGACGCATTCCTGGGCTTTAGGAATACGGGCTTGGGCGCGTTCGAGGGGTTCGGTCGGGCGCATGTTGGCAGCCACAATGGCTTCCCTAATCCGGGAGCCTGTCTTTGCAAGGGTTGTGTTGACCGGGTGATGGTCAGGGACCGAGGGGAGGTCTGCGATACCGTGGGTGATATAGGAGTCGGTGTAGTTCGCTGTTTCCTTCATGAAGAGTGTGTTCTGTTGAACGAGAGTAAAACTCTGAATGAAGGTCTCTGAATTGTCGGGCGCGACGGCATGGGCGATTCGCGTAACCTCCTCTTCCGACAGCAGTGGAGAAGTGAGGGGGTCAATGCCTGCGAGGGAGAGGTAAGGGGCGATCTTTGCCATGCTCTGCTCGGTCTGTCGTGGAATGATTTCACGAACCGACAGGTCAGCGAACTGAAGACTCCCGTTCGCGATCTGCATGACGGTGTGCCCCACTTCCTTGCCGAGGGGCGCCGCACGAGCGAGGGCCGTGCCAGAACGCATGGAAAGGGGGGCAACCCGAGCGCTGGGGTCCTGGGTTCCGACAACAAGGTCGACCGTCTCTAAGTCCATCAGGCGATTATTCGCGCTTTGGCTCACATTGCTAAGGACGATCACGATGTCGGCCATCCCGGATTCCCGGATCTGGGCGGCGGTTCGCTGAACGGAATCGAGAACGTTGTGCAGGACGACGCCGTCGTAAGGCTTTGCGGTTTGCTGGCGTTGTTCAACAGCGGTCACCCGGGAGGGGATGACACCCAAGAGGGCAACTCGAGGACCTCCGGCGCTGTAAATCTTGTATGGGAGTGCCGGGAATTTATCTTCGACTTCGGCGTTGGTGATGATGACGTCGATTCCCATGTTTGTCGCACCTTGGACAACCCTGTCCCAGCCTAAGGCGAGGTCAACATGGCCGGGGACATAGACGTCCACCTGTGCGTCACCGAGAGCTTCGAGGACTGTTTCGGCACGGGAGGTCGCCGAGAGGTGGGCTGATTTGTGGGGCGTCGTTAGTTTTGTCCTGCTGAGGGTTTCACCGATGCAGGTTAAAATGGCCAGATCGCCGTCCTGAACTAACACGTCCCGAAGGAGGGCGGCGCCAGCGAGAGGGGATTGGGTTGTGCGATTGCAGGGAATGGATCCTGCGATTCCCTGGAGCCTGCTCATTTGAAGAATGTGAATCGTTCCGCTTGCGACGGGCTGGTAGGTGATCTCACTTTCCGAGTCTCCACAGGAAGCGGTGAGAGACAGGAGGACTGCAGCGTGAATCCAAAAACGGCGGGACGGATGGGCGGTCATTCCGCGATGACCTCACGGACTTCGGGGACGTCACGGAGGAGTTGTGCCTCAACCCCCATGGTGAGGGTCACGAGGGATGCAGAGCAGGATCGGCAGGCCCCTGTGAGGCGGACACGCACCAGCCCTGTGTCGCCGTCGACCCCGAGCAATTCAATGTCTCCCCCGTCCGCTCGAAGAGACGGACGCAGGTTTTCCAGCACATCTAAGACTCGCTGCTCGAGCGTGTCGGGATGTGACGTTTCGGTGTCTTTGCCGGATGGTCTGGACATGTGACCAGGGGACAGGGAATCATGAGCGGGCATTCTACTCATCATCCATCGGGAAGGAGGTGTGCATTTCAGTACCTGCCATCAAAGCGGATGGGCTGCGAAAAGTCTTCGGGTCGGGTCGCAAGGCGACGACGGCCGTTGATGACCTTACCTTGACGTGTACATCGGGTGAGGTGTTTGGATTGCTGGGCCCAAACGGCGCAGGAAAGACCACAAGCCTCCGCATGCTTTCGACCGTTCTCTCCCCCACCGCCGGAGAAGCTCAGGTTGCTGGATATGACCTGAAGAAAGACTCACAGGGCGTCCGGCAGTCCATCGGATTTCTCTCAGGGAACACGGGGCTTTATCCCCGCCTCACTGCCAGAGAAGTGCTCCGGTATTTTGGGGAGTTGTTCGGGATGGAACGTCACGCCATTGCCTCTCGCATTGAGGAACTTTCAGTCCTGCTCGGGATGGGAGACTTCTTGGATCGCCGCTGCGACAAGTTGTCCACAGGCATGCAGCAAAAGGTCAACGTGGCAAGGGCGGTGTTGCATGACCCGCCTGTCCTGATCATGGATGAGCCGACCGCGGGACTCGACGTCCTCGCTTCGCGAACCATCGTGGACTTTATTCGGGATTGTCGTTCCCGCGGAAAATGCGTCATCTTCTCGACCCACATCATGGGAGAAGTCGGTCGGCTGTGTGACCGTCTCGCGATCCTTCACGAAGGTAAGGTCCGATACGAGGGCGATCTCGACGGGTTTCGCGAAGGCTACGGCGACGACATCGAGGAAGGCTTTATCGCTCTTCTGGAGGGATCAAAGTGAATCGATCCGCGGTGTTGACGATCGCTCGAAAGGAATTTCGGGACGTAACCAGGGATCGTAGAACGCTTCTGTTTATGGTTCTGCTTCCCATCGTTGTCCTCCCCCTCCTCATGATTCTGGGCGTGCGTTTTGTGAAGTCCCAGGCAACTCAGCGGGCTCAGGAAAACCTCATCGTTGCTACCGACCCCTTCACGGAGACGCTTCTGACGGGGTTGGCGGACCAGTGGATGATGGAGCACATGGGTGAGTTGGCGGCGGTTTCCCTCCGGGTGGGAATCGGCGAGATCAAGGGGCTTGATGACCTGGGCCAGTTGGCGGAACGCCTGCGCAAACTCAAAGAGGTGGAATCTCAAGGAGGTGGCTCTGCTGGAGGCGCCACCCTCGCGGTGTACCTCAAGGAGTACCAGAGCCTCAACGAGGACCAGCAGCAGATTCTTCAAGACGTGATGTCCGTCTCCATGGTGGCGCGCAAGACGGAGTATCTACGTTTGGAATCGATCCAAGGCCTCGGGGAGGTGGCTTCGGGTGTTCGTCTGCCAGATGACACGCCTGAGATTCTCTCAGAGGACCGCTTTCTCTCAGCCTTGCAGGGGCAGGAGATTCACGCGGCGGTCTATGCGCCGCAGGACACCTTTGACCTCTTGGATGAGGCGGTCTTTCCTGTCCCGATTACTGTTCTCTATGACTCAAGCATCAGTCGTAGCGACGAAGTTGCCGACCGTTTTGGAGAGTTCATTGACGTCATGAGGCGGGACCATCTGTCGTCCCGGCTCGCGGCACAGGGTCTCGCCCCAGGCTTT
>JAZALG010000033.1:0-9576 GCA_036229545.1 Planctomycetota bacterium
TATTCCTGCGCAACCGCGTCAAGCGGGCCCATGCCAACATCGAAGTTTCCCTGAAGAAGCGAATCGACCTGATTCCGACCCTGGAGTCCGTCGCCAAGGCCTACCTGGAGCACGAGCGGGAGGTGCATGAGAACATTGCCACGTTGCGCTCGATCCTCAGTGGCAGGAAAAAATACAGCCCGGAGGAAATTGACTCGGCGATCCGCGCCGAGAGCGCGGTGACCAACCGGATGCTGGCACTCGCTGAGGATTATCCGGATCTCAAGGGTAACGAGGTCATGGGCAATCTCATGGACAAACTGGTTCTGGTGGAGAATGAAGTGGCCCTGATGCGCGACGGCTACAATGACAGTGTCGAGCTTTACCGCACAGGTTCACAACGATTCCCCGAAGTCATCCTCGCCAAGGTTTTCCACTTCCGGGATGCCGATTTCCTGCGTGCTCAACTCGAGGTGCGCAAGGCACCGGAGATCACTTTGGAGACCTGACTCCATCCCAATAACATGGAGAGGCTTCCTTTCTCTCAACTGGCTGCCCGAATGCTAGGGCATGGAAACCTCGATCCGGTAGAACGATGTATCGGCTGGAGCGGAGTCGTCGGTGAGTGAGACAGTCCCGTCGACGCCCAGGGGGTCTCTGGGAGCTGAGGGGGGGCATTCTCCCTCCAGGTCGGGGTTGCACTGGAGGGTGTAGATCCGCCCGGCCCTGCCGTGGCAGCCTGCGGAAAAGGTGGAGCCATCCTGAGGCAGTGAATGCTTTTTCGCCTTGTTCGGACTAGCCCAAATCGCTAAACGATTTTTCTATATGCGAGCGTCCTCCCGGCGGGTCTTCTTGGCCTCACCAAATCCATCGCGCGTGAACTCTCCGGCCGCAATGTGACCTGTAACGCGGTAGCCCCCGGTTTTATTGATACCGATATGACGGCCGGTCTCTCCGAGGACATTCAGAACGAAATCCTCAGCCGGATTCCCCTCAGTTCGTTTGGCAACAGCGAGGAAGTTGCCAGCCTGATTCTCTACCTGGCTTCGCCAGCCGCCCGCTATATCACCGGCCAGGTCATCGCCATCGATGGCGGGATGGCGATGTGAGACTACGCGGATCTGAACCCGTGAGAACACGCTCTCTCACTACTCCGAACGACCGCATCATTCTCAATTGATGGTCCACCCCAACTGCTGATCTCGATTCTTGCTCATCGGGAAAGCAGGCCCTTCTCATCAGGATATCCGCAAAGTGCCAAGTCGTTCGTGCCATCGGACCCGGCTGCAGAACAAGCTGAAACAGGAATCGCGCCGATCAGCCAACACCCTCGGGATCAGAGGGTGACGGTCTGGCCGTCTCGCGCCAACTCAATTTGAAAATCTTTGCCGGCTGAAAACGTTTGAAGCTGCTCGGCCATCGCCACCTGGGCGGACCAACTCCGCTGCGGTTCGTGGTGTCCGATAAGCGCATGGTTGATTCCCGTCTGATCCAACCTGTCCAGGATGTCTTCGACACAGCCGTGCCCCCAACCCACTCTGGAAACTGCGGGACCGGTACCAATATTCTGACGCCCGAGGTACTCTTCGCGAAAGTACTGCCCATCAAAGTAGGCGAGGTCCGCGCCTTGACACATCTCGACCAACTCTTGCTCGGCCCGCATGCTCGCCTCCACCTCATCACTCCCCACATTCGGGAGGCCAATCATTTCCGGAGACAGCTTCTCATGATCGGTGCTGAAGACGAACGTTTTGCCCCCGTGCTCGACCCTGTATCCAAGACATTCCGCCAACCCATGATAGGACCTGAAAGGTCGAATCACCGTCGATCCAATCATGATGGGTTCCGCAATGTCCCGCACCTGCCAGGGGGCGTCAGTTCCCAATTCTTCCTCTCCCTCGAGCGTTCGGATCTCGGCTCCGCGGAACGAAGCGCTCATTACGGCGTGGTCGATCGGGTCGTCGCTATAGGTGGATTCCGAGACAATATGAGAGAACATGGCATAACGCGCATCCAACGCCTTGAGGAATCCGGAACAGCCGAAGACCTGGATATCAAATGGCGGAACAGCAAAGCAGATTCCAGCGAAGGAAAGACCGATCCGGTGGTCGAGGTGAGCGTGCGAACCGAACAATGAGATTTCGTTCAGCTTGGTTTCACTCCGCCGCTGAAGAATTCCAGCCGCGCAATTGCGGATTCCACTGCCGCAGTCCAGAATGATCACATTCCCTTCCGAAGTCTCGATTTCGACACAAGTGGTCTCGCCGCCAAAGATGGGCGGATGGGGGATTGCCAGTTCGCTCTCAATCTCCTCGGGAGAGCGTTGAAACAAATCGCGGAGTTCGGCGGAACCTGATTCAGTTTGGAGCCGCTCTCTAACATAATCGACCACTGCTGCCGAAACGGTTTCAGCATACGCTCGGATCTCCAAGGCCCCGGAAACGGTGGGACAACTCCCACGGGTGCCCCAGAAGGTCACCCGCATATTTTCAGTCTTTGGCACGTGCTTTTGTTAGTTTGTTAGATGGGCGGGCTCATCGCTTTTACTCGTCGGTTCGCCTTGAACACGGATCAGGTGCTGATCCGAATTTGGGTCGTGGTTTGTTCGCGCTCTCTCTCTTTCATCCACGGAATAATTCTTCGCTGTGCTTCATTATAGCCAACCTGGACGATCTTGTCAGCGGCTCGAAATCCCAGGATATCAAAATGCTCGACAGGCATTGAAATATAAAGATCGGTAAGTTTGTCCACAATCCCCTTGAGCTGCAAGACACCCCCAATTTCGGCCGATCTCTGCATGATCGTCGGCAGGGAGGGAATCTTGATCTCTTCCTTTAAGGGGTTAATCTTGCTGAACATGATGTCCCAGCCGGACAGCGAGTCGCCGTAGGGCGTGTTTTCACCCATGTCGACGATGGGGCTGACATCGATCGCGATCACGGTGCCCCCGTCACACCTTTGACTCATGACGTCGACAGGCAAGTTGTTCAGGAGCGCGCCGTCCACATGCAGGTCGCCATCGAACACGAGCGGCGGCAAAAGTGCCGGCAGCCCGCCACTAACCCGCACCGCTCTCCATAAATCGCCCGTCTGATGAGTCTTGACCTCCGCCCGGGTCAAATTACTGGACACACAGAAAAATGGAATCCACAGGTCCTCGATCTGGATTTCCTGGAGGCAGGCCTTGATGTCATGGACGAGGATTCCATCCGAAACCATCGAAGTGATCGGCGGATTGAGATGGACGAACCAACGGGAAAAAATCTTCCTGGTCGCCTTGATCATCGTTTTGATGTCCCACCCCTTGGCTCGCCCCACGGCGTAGACACTGGAGACATAGGCACCCATACTATTTCCGCCAATGATGTCGATCGGCATCCCGGCCTCTTCCAAGGTGCGAATGACACCGAAGTGGGCGAAGCCTCGGGCGCCCCCTCCCCCCAGGCACAATCCAACCGCCTTCCCCGCAAGGAACCGCGCTACTCGCTCGAAGTCACTGTCGAGATTCCAACGGACATGATAGTGCCTTTGCACCTCCCGTGGGAGAAGCCACTTGATCGTTCCTTCGGGAAGTTTGCGGCCGTCCGGATGGAGCAAAACCAGATCCGTGCGGATGGTCGCGTCTTTCCTGATGGTTTCCTCTAACAGGGTCGGATTCGGATCATCGCCAGCTTGCCCAACCAGCAAAATGCGATCCGCTTGGCGAATCGCCCGCCGGGTCCACTCCGTCCTTTGGGCATCCGTTTGATACACCACGAAGCGATGCGTCGCCTCCTGATGATCGAGCCATGCGGTGAGTTTGATATTCAGCGGATTGTCGACATCGGCCTGAGCGATCTTGCGAACACCAAGCTGGGACTCAACCCGCTCACTGCTGAGGTATATCGAAGAGTCGAGTGCGTTCAGGGCGGCCACCAGGCGCTGCGCGAACTGCGTGATCGGAACGTCGGGCCTGATGGGGACGATCGCGATGTTGGTCACATTCTGAGGCGGAGTCAGCGAGTGCGTTAGACGCTTCAGGCGGCCAATCACGACATTCGTAATTTGCCGAATGACGCGGGGATACTTTTCCATCAATCGATCGAAGGCCTCCCTGGAGAATTTTACCAAGGCGGAGTCCCGGATCGCGACGACATCGGCGGTGCGAGGATCACCAGTGAACATCGACATCTCACCGACGCTCTCTCCAGGAGTGATCTCCCCCACGACGATATGGCTTCCATCCTCTTGGCCAATTCGAGCCTGAAGCCGGCCGCGGATGAGTATGTACATGCTGTCGCCGGGATCACCCTCTCTCATGAGGACCGATCCCCGAAAAACCTGAACCCACTCCGCTTCCTCCTCGATGCTATCGAAGGTCCCCTCATCAAGCTTTCCAAACAACTTGGGGAGCATCTCGGCCAACTGATTGCGGAACAACCGTCGTCGAATGGTTTCGCCCACCTGCGCTAGGGCACTTGGATTTGTCGAGGCAATACGAGCGAATCCCGAGGCCGGGAGTCTCACCAACTCGACCGCGTGTTCAGCGTGTGCGTAGGTGCTGGCTTGGCGACATTGGCCGCTAAAAACCCCCATTTCGCCGACCCATTGGCCCGGTTCCACCTCTCCCACGAATTGCTCACTGCCGTCTTCTTGAACGATCGCCACTTCCAGGAGACCCTTGATCGCCAAATACATCGAATCGCTCTCATCCCCAAACCGAAAGAGAGCTTCGCCAGCTTCCAACCTGACCCAGGTGAGCTCCGTCGACAAGTCATGCAGAGTGTCCTCGTCCAGGGATTCGAACAGGTAGGTCTTCCGAATGCGAGCAAGCAACTCTGCTTTCGAAGGTTCTTCTATCGACGTTTGCATGTAGTCGTCCTACTAGAGTATTGCGCGACTGTTCTGCGGAGTATTGCGGCGAAATGAGGATCGATTGAGCTCGCGGCTGAGGGGGATTTCCTGTCGCCGCCCTCCGGATTAACTTGATTTGGACACGCAGAACACCCTTCGATGAGCGTGACTATTTATTTTATTTCAGCTCCCTCCGCAAGCTTCGTGATTGCAGCGATGGCGAAGTGATCGACGCGATGTCCTCTGGACTCCGTCTCCCCGCTCGTCGTAATCGCAATGACATGTTCGCCGGTGAATAGAGCCGGCAGCGAGAGGGCAACCTCCCTGAACTTGCCCTTGCCCGCGCCACGAATTGCGGCCAGCAGTTTGCCGTCAACTTCGACCCGGTCTTTTTCGGCGCCCCACCGATCGTAACTGAACGCCAATTCCCCCTCTGGGTAGTCGCGCTCGATGACAAAATGGATGTTGAGCATCTCCGTAGCGCCCCTGCTCTTGGGCCCATCCTTCACCGTGACAAAATGAGGAATTGCCGGACTGTGAATCGCATCCAGATCGGTCCCGACCTCGTAGTCGAAAACCTCTGTCCATTTTCCTTCAAAATCGCTTCGACCCGGCCTGCCGATCTGCCACAGAATTGTTCTTGGAATTCTTGCGGAGTCCTCGGTCAGGACCGCTTCGGATTCAAGGGCGGCCTCTTCCGAGGTGAGGGCGACTGGTTCCCAGGCGCCGTTTTCACCTCCCTCCCCACTCCTTGCCCCGTTTCCCGACGCGGTCCGATCTCTGAGTTCCTGTACCGTCTCGGATATCGATTTCAAGCTGGAGAGGAGAACGCTCCGAGGGAGCTTTAACATCTCAAGATATGGCATCATTGCCGATCTCGAAGCCTTCCGAAAGGCCGACCTCCGCCCCTCATCCGTTTCCTCTGAGTCTTCCGACTCCCTGCAGATTTGAGACTTCTTTTGGATCTCCTGCATGGATTCGGTGATCGTGTTCATACCGGAGATCATGGCATTGACCGGCAACTTCATCATGTTCACAGGGATCTCCATCATCTTCACCGGAAAGTTAATGATCTGAACTCGAAGACGGCTCTTCTTTGGTTTTGTATCCATCGTTACGCACTGTCTCCCTCCTTGACCCAAGCGGGCAGCTTCGACTCGTCGGTCCAGTCCGAAAACATTTCCCACGTTTGCCGCGAGCCGAGGACCGCGTTGTAGTGTTGCCCGAAGTGCTCGTAGGTCAGGGTCTTGTTGATCTCATCCCGCGAGATTCCGAGTTTCCTCCCCGCCGCGCCCAGGGTCATGATGTTGAGTGCGCTGATCGTGGGAAAGACAGGATCGAACTTTAGATTCGAGAATGGCAATCTGTTGGCCGCCCGCCGGAAGGGTGCGAGGCAACTGGAAAACTGCCCGGCCGTGAGGAGTTCAGTGGCCATAAATCCCCAGTCGAGGGGATTGAACGAAACACTGAGGAGGGCTTTCGGTGCACTGGAAATGAAGCTCATCCGCGTGATCACGTCCCCGTTCTCGTAAACCTCCCAGATCAGAGTCTGCACCGTGGGCTCGAGTTGGCCGGGACCGTAGGCGAACATTCCCGGCTTGCCGGGCTCCTTCATGAAGGCGTAGCCGATCCCGTAGCGACCAAGCATCCCCTTGCCTGGGTTGTCGTCGATGGTGATGGTATCCGGAGACATGACCAACCAGTTCGCCGCGGACGGAATGGGCAGATTCAGATCAGGGCCCCTGATGCCGAGAGGACGGAGGTTCATCGCGAAGCCCACGATCGGATTGCGAATCATCGTCCACTCATAGTCTTCTTGGAGCTCCCGCAAATCGAGGATGGCCTTCTGCTCCACCTCATGGAACCTGAGGACCTCGTTGAGGTCGCGCTTCTTGTAAAAACGCTGCGAGTATCCGAAGCCTTGCAACTTGTAGTCCTTCGGGCTCGGATAGCGGCTGAGGTATTTCAGCGGGCCTGTGGCCTGGGATTTTTCGGGATGGGGCTGGGGGGTGCGATAGACGCTGATCCGCATGAAGTAGCGCAGAACGAACTCCCGGATCTGATCCTGAATCAACTCTGGCTTGCCGGCCTTTGGACGGTGATAGAGTTGCTGCTGGACGTTGCCAATTACCTTGGTCTTGCCCTTCGCCAGCTCCGCGGTCTCAAAGAATCCAAAGCTGTGGTCCTCGGGGCGCGTGTGCACCGACGCCTCTTGGAACTTGTTTTCGTAAGAATCGCATCCCGTCCGATCCGCCTCATCGATTTTGTCCCACCACTTCTTCAACTCGACCCCTCCGTCCAGAGCTCGCTGGGCACCCGCGACGACTTCGAGATCCTCTTCGGCCAGCCCTCGGTCCTCGCGTTCGGTCGTCGCTGTCGTGCTCATCGCAATTTTCTTGGTACCGCCGGGCTATGGCTGGCGCCGGAAACTCGCAGCGCACGGATAGAATACATAACACTCTCATCCCCCACACTTTAAAAGTCGGTGACAACCTCAAATTCACAAATCCTCCACGGAATCACAACTCGTTGCCATTCCGTCCACTACCGGCGACGGACAAGTTCTCGGTAACGACGCGCTGGCCCGCTGGCCCTCCACTCGATCCGCACAAGACCGCAGCTCTGTGCTCGCGTGAGGTCAGACTCCGTCACTCTGCGGCGAGCTCCGCAGCCTTCAGACCCCAAAAAAAACCCGGAGAACGTTCGATTTGGACCCGAGACGCAAAAAAAAGGAGAAAAAATGAAAATCGCCCCTTCTGGGGCCGATTGGAAGGGCAACAAGAGCTCGAACCACCCATGATAACCGCAGCAAAATTCAGCCCCCCCAGCCGCCAGACAGCCACTGAACGGAACTCAGTCTGCTCCTCTGAGAAGTGTGCAGCGCGCCAGGCCTTGGGAAAACTTCGCGCTGTCCTTGCCAGCCTTGATGATGAGATGGCCGAAGACAATTTCACCAAACCAAAACTCCAGGATCAAATGCGCGACTGCGAACTTCTTCAAGAAGAGGCCATGAAGGCAATCCGCGCTGCGGCTTCCTGCGAGCATCGCGCCTTCAAACGCCGCGTGATCGGGCAAGCCGCTCTCTTAGGGATTTCTTTCGCCTAATACCCGATTGACCCTGGGGAGGGCAATCCATCCCCTCCGATCCGGGATCACCGCGGCCTCCTCTCGTAGCCGAGCTCACTCGTCGGCCAGCTGGCATCAAACTCCTAGGCTCATCGCTTGGCGACTCAATGCTTCTCCTTCTGGTTCTGTTGTCTCCGGAAAGCCCCATAGGAACGAACGAAGTCCCAGATCGCCCCGATTCCCCCTTTTCGTAGGACGCCGAAAAACTTCCAGAAAGGGGGTCTCTTGGGGTCGTAAAACTGGTGCTCGATAATCAGGTCCGGATCTCCCTTCCGAAGGAGGTCCGCGATGACCGGTGGTTTAGTCCAGTCGCCGCGCATCATTACTCTCCCCGAGGGCGACAACACATAAAACTGATTGGGGAGCCCTCCCAGCGCTTGGTGGATACTGCCCTCGAGGTTGTCGACGACAATGGTGCGCTTTTCGTGGTAATCATTCTGCACAGACTGAGCGGCCGCCTTTTTTTCATCCATCGATCTGTGGGCGCCAAGGCGTGCGCCAGGATGCGCTTCCCGAGTGTAGATTACGAGAAAGGCGACCTCTGGAAACTCTTCCGTGAGATTGGTCATCTCGTCGATTGCGCTGGCGTACATCGGGCAAGTGTACGATCCGGTTTCCATCACAACGTACTTACCATCGAACAATGCCGAGGAGAGCGAATTCCCATTGACGTCCACCCCCTCCCAGGGAGGCATCTGTTCACCAGCCTTGGGTCCGGCATAATCGACCGGATCCGGGGCCATCGTGAATCTGGAATAGTTGTATTCGGTCTCTGTGTCTGTGTCCGACATGGTGGGATCCAGGATTTGGTTGTTACGGCATGGAGTCTTCCAGCGTGGGACCGAAGTGCGCGCAAGTGGTAGTCCCCCCGTCGAGCAGGATGTTGAAATAGGATTCTCCCAGTCCATTCCCTCCAGCATCTGGGGCGTGATAGTCTTGAGCATGATCGCGGAACTTCCGACCATTGCACGGCGCGGGCCGAAGAGAAAATGAAGAATTGCGGTGGGGAGGAAAGAGGTAACGAAAAATCCCGGTCCGGAGTAAGAAACATCTAGCCCTCGCCCACCCTCCGGATTCAAATCCCATCAAGGTCAATATCCATGACACCGAGCCTATCAGATCGTCTGGCCAGCCTGGACCTCAATTCCCTCTCTCCCGAGCATGCGAGCATCGTGGACGCTCTCACCTCGACGAGTGAATCGCTGAGCGACGATGTCCTGGACCTCCTCCCCTGCGGGTTGCAGCACCCTTTGCAAATAGAGAGCCTCCGACAATCTCACCGACTGGACGGAGCCCGCATGCACACCGTCACTTATGTCCTAGTGCCTGGGGTCGATCCCGCCGCGCTTGAGGCAGCCCTGATCGATGCGGAGTGGAGTTGGTGGAAGAACGGCAAGATCTCCAAATGGACCAAACGTGCCGACGGAAGTTGTAGCTTCGTGCTTTCGCCAGTCTGGCCCTTCGTGCCCTCCAAAGTCGGAATCGACATGGAGCCGCGGACCACCACCGAGCAACCAACCCCCTGGGGTGCTCGCATTCCGATCACCACCTGCGCGGTGCAGTTCTCTGGAGATTTTGAAGGCCCCGGCCGCTACGAGATTCTCGGACTCGAGGGCGGCAGCGCCTTGCGCTCCGTGT
>JAZALG010000034.1:0-5194 GCA_036229545.1 Planctomycetota bacterium
TTCCCCATCAACGCCCGAAACGACATCAAGGGCCGAGGTCAAAGCACGCATCGCATGCTTCTCCTGCAAAGCGCCTTTCTCGACCGCCACGCGCAGGTCTTTCAGCAATTCCTCCGCTGTACGGCCCATCGAGGCAAAAGCGACGTTGACCCCGGCAGCAAACAACACCTCAATCCCCGCGACATTCTCCAACCATTCGTCATGTCGATGTCGGAGTACTCTGGCAGGCAATCCCGGATCAAAGGGAGGGGGGCGATCAGCTCCCTTCGGCGTTTCTTCCTGATCCGAATCGGCCGATTCCGCCTCGGGCCGGGAGGAGTCACTCGCCCGCTTGTTTTTTGGTTTGGAGCCAGGCTGCTCCGGCTCGTCTCCGAATCGGAGGTCAAGAAGAACCGGAATCTTCTTTTGTGCGAGAAGATCTGCCACCTGCCATGCTTCCTTCCCCCCCGCAATGCCAACCCGAAGCCCTGGAAACTCCTCGGTCAATTGAATCGCAAGTCGAATGTCCTCTTCCGTTTGCACTGCGAGAATCAGGGGCTGCTCACCACCGATGACTGCCTCCAAAGCCAGCAGGACCCGATCTTGGACCGGAAAAGACGTCGTGCGCCCACTGCGATTCCGATCTGCGATGTCCTTCCGATGTGACGCATCAAGAAGCACTTGCCGTAAGTGGGCCATGACACCCATCAGGGTGGACGGATACACGTTTTCCCCTCTTCCGCCCCATCCACCACGCCACGACAACGAACCAAATTGGGCCACATCAGTATCCAGATGAGATTCTCGAAGCGGATGCCCGTTGAGATGAAGGGCGGCGCCGCTCCCAGCTAGAATCATGCCGTCGGGCGCAACGACGACTGCCCCGAAGCCCGCACTGCGATGATCTCCCTGTTCGGGAAGAACCGTGGGAAGCCCCTCCCAGGCACGTCGTTCTGGGGCAAGACCCGTCCGCTCACCAACACTCATCGAAGCTAAGGCATCCCGACCAACATCCACGGGAACACCTTGCATCTTCGTGTGTTCTAAAAAATTCAGATCGGATTCCATCCAGCCGTCCTGAAACACAGGACTCACATACAAGCCGGTCACGTCCACACGTCGCGCGTCATAGGGGACTTCAATGTCAGTCCCGACCGCCTCAATCACACCGTCCCGAATGAGGATGACTTCGGTCTTTGACTCTGCATCGCCGTCCACTGACAGCATCGCCCCCCCCACCAAAGCCAGGGGAGGCTCCTCATCCCCCCACAAAAAGGCACAACAACTCAAAACAACGGCGATCCAGGTCATGCGATTTTCCCTTGGATGGATTGAACGACGGTTAGCGTGGCGAGGGTAGCGATCCTAGTGAAGTCCCGTCGAGTGAGCCTCAGCCCTTCAGGCAATTTGCTGTTTTCGACGCCGGCTCCTGCGGAATTCAACTCGACTTAAGGCAGCCTTCGCAACGCCTTCGGGAATTGAACATCCAGCGGCAGACTCGTAAGCGCGACAGAATCTGAGGTGTTCCCCGCGAGTCAACCGGGCTCCTTCTCGGTCGAGAATCTGCCCGAGCATTCGCTGCAATGCCGCGGGATCGTACGGTGGCGTTTTATGCATGCTGTCCAGGTCAATTAAGGTCAGACGACAGAGATCTGGAGAAGGCTCTGTTCGGAGATCTCCTGTTTCCAGGGGTACTTCCCTAGAAATAAAAACGTTCCATGGATTGATATCGCGATGACGCAATCCCGCCCGACTTAAGCATCCAACGATCCAACCAGTAGACCGAATCAGCCTATTTTGCATCTGTCGGTCACAGCCCTCCCGCAGCACATCAGGCAACGCCGCGCCCTCAGCCATACGTGTCACGAGAAAGCACACACCAGAGGAAAACTCGACCAACGCTAGGGGCTCCGGTGTTGGCAACCCGCGAACAATCATTTCACGCGCGCCAATCCAGGCACTTCGAGCCCGCCCCCTCCCCAGTGCGTTGCGGAGGCGAACATGGAACTCACACCGCCGATAAGACTTGATCACCCGTCCATCTGGTGTTCGAACGACTTGCCTGTGTGGCGCATCACCAAGTAGATCTGGCCCACCTTCCCCAGCAACTTTCTCGTGCCATGACAGATCTTCCCCGAGAGTTTCCATTGAGTAACTCCGGCGATGCCACACTCTGCCACCTCGGTAATCCTTCACCTTTTCAAATTCGGTGCTGTTCCGCATGCAGCGGGCCACACGACCGCGAACATAGTCCTGTTCGAATCGCCTCATGGCCAAATGAACGTCTCTGACCAACTCAGCGAGATCTTCCCCCCGTGCCTTTGCATACATCCCCAACACCGTCTCATGCAGTTCAACTCGCAGGACACCACGCAAAGAGAAGAGTAATTCCCCTAGATTTGCCACACGCATCCGCCGCGTCAATCGTGGCACGCGCCAGGCGGAATGCAGATCGGTGATTAAGACATGGCCGTTGTCTTCGACGAGCAGATTTCCAGCATGAAGGTCCCGATGCAGAAAAGGGTGCTGATGCATCGTTGCGACGACTGACATCGCGGAACTCAGCACATCCTCTTTCCCTGTGACCTCATCCAAGCCATCAAGCACATCTGAAAGAGTGCGACTATTCGGAACGAGCCTCCCCAGAAACCAGCCCTCGACGACACGCCCAGATTTCCGCCGCTCCGCAAACCCCACGGGCTCCACAGTGGGGATCCCTGCCTTTTGAAATGCCAGCATCATCTGGGTCTCTCTCCCGGCCCGACTTGGCCAGACAAGCGACCGCCAAGATTCCCACGAGCCCACGGTGAAATGCTTCAAGAGAAGACCGCCTGCCGATTTTGGTGCACGCCAGATCTGGCGCCGCCCCCTCTCCTTGATCACCTCGTAATCCGCTGGCAACTCCCCGCCGGCAAAGGCGTCGGCGACGCTTTGCAAAGCATCATCAAGCGGCACCACCCAATTCCACCCCACCTTTTCAGATGAATGATTTGGATCTTCCATCAAGGCATCACCTCAAGAGGGAATGTGGAACTATCCGTTATCGAGCCCCAGGCCAGCCAGATAGTCCATCATTCCGTGGAATTGCTGATGAAGATCATGATCTTCCACACCAAGAGGAGACTTGAAGTAAGGCGCAAGGTGGCGCATCGGCCCCGACTCCCCCCGCCGCATAGCCAAATCCGTCAACCGGATCATGTCGAGCACCAAGGGGGCCGCCAAGATGGCATCACATCCCTGCCACGTGAACTGCATCGACATTTTGTGATCGAGAAATCCTTGAAAATGAATGAAGTCCCAAGCCGTCTTGAGGTCATCGAGGGACTCCACAAAATCGATGCCCACGTGAGTGTGGACCGGGTAGCCCAAGATCCCCTGCAACACCGAGTCCTTGCTCCTTACCTTTGTCGCAAGGTTTTCCGGGCTCGACAGAACCTTCCCGTCTCGATCTCCAAGCATGTTGTACCCCTGCCAGGACAGCACTTGGAGATTCCGGTATTTGAACATGGGCGCGAGGGCACTTTTCACTAACGTCTCCCCTGTTTTTCCGTCATTCCCCATGAATGGGACGGAGCAGGCCTCTCCGATGGTCTGCATCACAGGTGAAAGCGCGGCAGCACTCGGTGTGAAATTGATGTATCCACATCCCTCCTTAAAGGCGGCATAGGCATAGAGCATGCTCGGCCGAACCAGATCTCGCTGGTCTTGATCAAGGAGAACCTCAAAGGCAGCTGCATCTGACGCGGCACACTCTTCTGGCAAGTCGGGTTCTGTCGAAGCGAGATTGACCACCACCACATCATCAATCCCCTCACGCGCTCGAAAAGACCGTAGATCCGATTGAATCTGCTGCACGATCGATCGGAGTGGCGTGTCCATTTTCGTAACTGGATTCGTTGCGAGTTCCTCAATCGCAGAGCCGGCATTCACGCAGGTGCCAGCCTTCAAGGCTTCACTCATATCCAAGAGGTCGTCCTTCAATTCTTGGATCACCGCGAGGTCAATGGATCGGCTCCTCTCATAGATTTTCTTCGCGCTCTCAAAATAATCCCCTTCACGGACTTCGTGCCCACCAAACACGAGGGCATCAATGGGGACAAGATTCAACGCGTCAAAAGCCGGAGTATTTGTCACGAGCCCAGTCCCAGACACCAAGCCACGCGCTATCGCCCTGGCCCCGACGGCCATCGTTGTGCCGATACCTCCTAACGCACCGACAGTCCACACTCCCAGGGAACGGCTCATGCTCTCTCCAGAAATAAATCACGCATAGATTACTGACAAAACACGGCACATCTGAAACAGGGGAGATTCTACGCCTCCCTTCAGGCAAAATCTGTCTTATGTCCCACGAAGCCCACACATACGACGACATGAAAGTCGGACTCGTTTTTACAAGTGGTCCTCGAGTCGTCACACGGGAAGACATCGATGCCTTTGCACGCCTCTCCGGCGACCACATGTCGATCCACACCAACGACGACTACGCAGCGACGACGCCGTTCGGGGGAGTGATTGCTCATGGCGCACTGAACATTGCAGTCGCGACAGGTCTTGCCTACGAAACAGGCATTCTCGACGGAACGATTCTTGCCTTCCGCTCACTCACCATGGCCTTCAATCGCCCCGTTTTCCCGGGAGACTCGCTCACATTTGAAGCCGAAGTCACCCAGATGGATCCCAGCCCTCGCGAGGAAAGCGGGAAGGTCACAACGCTCGTAACCTTGCGAAATCAAAACGGCAAGAAGGTCATTAGCGGGGATTGGGTCATCGTTCTGAAAAGGTGATCGATCGCCGATGTGCCGGCTTTGTGCGCCTTGTAGGCCATTTTTTGGACCTAAGCGATTTCAACTCTTGTGCAGGCAAAGACTTGTGACAGCTCCCCCATTGACACACTAGATATAGTAGGCAGAATTGAACCTTGGCGGTAGATGTCGTAGGCAGGACAACGTGCGGCATCAATAGATGGTGGAGATCTAACCTTGGGAGGGGTTCGATGGTTCGTAAGGAAAAGTCTGCAGCGGCTGCGTTTGTCGAGTATGCCAATCGAGTCGAATGGTGTGGGGTTGAACTGAGTGATGGGCGTATTCTTGAAGGAAATGCCGTCCATAATCGCATTCGCAGGACGGGTGCAATCCTCAACGCTGTTGAGCGAACGCGTGACAACTTCACGTACGACGATGTGAGGGCAGTTCGGAAACTTATCGACCCAAGA
>JAZALG010000035.1:0-5099 GCA_036229545.1 Planctomycetota bacterium
TTCCACGGTGCAGAGCAACTTTGAGCAGGTCACCGCGGGTATCACCCTCACCGTCTCCCCGACCATCTCCGCGGGGAACTACCTAAAGCTCAACGTCGAGGTGGAAGTGTCAAGTTTCACTCCCGCCGCTGGGACATCTTCAACTGGCGCCAGCCCACCGCCGGACAAATCCACTCGACTCGTCAACACACCTGTCACAATCCCTGACGGACACACCGTCGTCCTGGGCGGACTCATCAGCGAAGACAACCAAACGACAGAAAAAAAGACGCCTTGGCTCGCCGATCTCCCCGGCATCGGGTGGATGTTCCGCGCCAACGAAGACACCAATCAAAACACGTATTTGTACATCTTCATCACTCCACACATCATCGACAGCGATTTTGCGCTCCTCGATGAAATCACCGATCTCCGCAAACGAGAGGCAATCAAACTCAGTGGCGATCTTCCCATATCATTTTCGACGGACCTCAATTACCCCGGGGATGCAGGGGCGGTTCAAGAGATCTCCGAAGCCCTGGAAAGCGTCTTCAGCATCCCCACCCCGGCATTCCCCCCCGCTGGCGAGATGGGTGGAGACACCCCACACGTAGAGACAACCCCCGCGAACACTCCGCCATTGCCAGCACCTGAATCCGAAGTTCCCAGTTTTGACGAGATCTTCGGCGTCGATACGGACAACTAACCCCATGGACCAGACCCTTGGGAAACTGCTGATCCAGGAAGGGGGGATGAGTCCAGACGAAGTGAAGGACTGCGCCGCCCTCACTGCAACATCTGGGCAGACACTCGACCGGCACCTCGTCACGAAAGGGCACCTCACCCAACCACAAATGCTCAAGATCATGGCCTCGTACCTTGGGTATCCCTTTCGAGGCGATCTTCAGGACGCCGAAGTGCCCCTGACTTTCGTGGAACAAGTCCCAGTCCACTTTGCGCGAGCCAACAACCTCGTCGGCATCGGGCAGACCAACGGGGTCACACAGGTCGCCTCCTGCGCACCCTTTGATCTTCACCCCGTCGACGATCTTGCAACAACGCTGAGCGGCGAAGTCGAGATCACCCTTGCCCCCAAAGCAGAGATCACTTCGCTCATCAATCGAGCCTTTAAGACCAAAGCCGACATCGTCGATGACGCCCTCTCCGGAATGGACCAGGACGACGTCATCGATTTTGACCCCACTGAGATAGAAGACACCGACGACCTACTTGATGTGTCCAACAAGGCGCCCCTGATCAAGTTGGTGAACATGATCATGTTCCAGGCTCTAAAAATGCGCGCCTCCGACGTTCATGTTCAGCCTTATTCCGACAGGCTTCAGGTCCGGTATCGCATCGACGGAATCCTCTACGACATGGAGGCCCCCCCCAAGAAATACCAAGACGCCATCATCAGTCGCATCAAGGTCATGGGGAAGATGGACATCGCTGAACGCCGATTGCCTCAGGATGGTCGGGCAACCTTGCGCATCGGTGAAAATGACGTGGACGTACGGATCTCTACCGTCCCCTGCACCCATGGCGAACGAGTCGTGATGCGCCTTCTCGACAAGAGTGCTCGAATTTACCGACTCGGCGACATTGGACTCAACGAAGAAAACGAGGGGATGCTCCGGCGATACGTCCGGCAAACCCACGGGGTCATCTTTGTGACGGGCCCCACGGGCAGCGGAAAAACTACGACCCTGTATGCGGCTCTGAGCGAACTGAGCACGAAAGAAAAAAATATCCTGACGATCGAAGACCCTGTGGAATACAACCTCGACGGCATTAGCCAGGTGCAGGTCAACAACAAGAAAGGACTCACCTTCTCTGCGGGCCTGCGGAGTTTTTTGCGGCAGGACCCTGACATCATGATGGTGGGTGAAGTCCGAGACAGAGAAACGGCGGACATCGCCATTCGCTCTGCGCTCACAGGCCACCTCGTTCTCTCAACCATCCATACGAACGACGCCGCGTCAGCGGTCACCCGCATGCTGGACATCGGGATTGAGCCCTATCTCGTCTCAAGCTCTGTATTGCTCTGTGTGGCACAACGACTTGTACGAGTCATCTGCCCGAAGTGCCGTGAGGCGATTACTCCGGACGAAAAATTGCTGACAACCTTCAAGACCGTTGGGCTTGAACTCGACCAGTTCCCCGATTCCAAAGTCATCGTCGGGAAGGGCTGTGATTATTGCTTCGACTCAGGATATGTCGATCGGACCGCCCTCTACGAACTCCTTCCTATCGATGAGGATGTCCGGCGCCGCGTGATGGATCGGGTTGGGGCCAGCGAGATCAAGAAAGATGCCATGGGGCGAGGAATCCTTCGAACACTCCGTGCCGACGGACTGAGCAAGGTCACAGGCGGCGTAACCACCATCGAGGAGATACTCCGCGTTACCACGGCGGACGAAAGTTGAGGCCACGACGTGCCGGTCTACACATACAAGGCATATAACGCGAACGGTCAGGTCAAGACGGGCATTGCTGACGCAGACACAGCCAGAGATGCGCGAATCAAGTTGCGCAGGGATGGCCTCCATGTCACGGACATCGCCCAAATGGAGTCCGTCACGCAAAAGCGGCAATCCCGCTTTGCCCGAAGCAGGCTTCGTCGCCTGACAAAACGAGAACTCCCACAGGTAACACGGCAACTTGCCACCCTGCTTCGTTCGGGGATTCCTCTCAACGAAGGCCTTCAAGCCATGGTCGAACAAATCGACACACGATCACTTGAAGCCGTATTTAGAGACGTTCGGGAACGCATTAACCAGGGGTCTTCTTTCGCCGAGGCCATTGAGCAACATCCAGGCGTCTTCTCTCGCCTCTATATCAGCATGGCCCAGGCCGGTGAAGCCGCGGGCAACCTCGATGTTGTTCTCGACCGACTCGCAAATTTCATGCTCAAACAAGCCAAGATGACGAACCGCGTCACTTCCGCATTGATGTATCCCATGATCATGGTCTTTGTGGGCGCGGTGGTCCTCGTCATCCTCATGACCAAAGTGGTACCCGACCTTATTCAGTTGGTGGAACAGAAAGGTAGCGAACTCCCCGGGCCGACTCGCCTCCTGAAGTCAATGAGCGATTTCATTGGTGAGTATTGGTATCTCCTTCTCCTCGCCGTTGTTCTGGCCAACATGGCATGGGGAGCAATCCGCCGAACGCCAAAGGGGCGGCTCACAACAGACCTCTGGAAACTCAAACTCCCCGTCTTCGGCGACCTCTACGTCAAGCAAGACATCTCCCGTTTCGCCGTCACCCTAGCCACTCTCCTGCGCACCGGCGTTCCCATCCTCGAAGGGCTCAAGATCGTCCGGGACATCATCCGCCTCGCACCTGTTGAGATCGTCGTGGATGACCTGCACAAGGCCATTATGGAAGGTGCCGACATCAGCGCACCGCTCAAACGATCGAAGATCTTTCCTCCGATGGTAGGCTATATGATCGCAATCGGAGAACAGAGTGGCGAACTCGAAGATGCCCTCGATCGCCTCTCAGAGAGTTATGAAGATGAAGTCGAATTGGCGACCGATCGAATGACAGCACTGCTGGAACCCCTCCTCATCCTTGTTATGGCTGCCATGGTTGGTTTCATTGTCATTTCAATCGTTCTGCCCATGATGGAATTGGGCAACATCTGACGCACAGGAGTTATATCGATGGTTCAACACCCGAAACGTCCCACACGTTCATCCGGTTTCACCCTGATGGAGATCATGGTTGTGATCGCCATTTTGGGTCTCCTCCTCACCCTCATCGGTCCAGAAATCTATACCCGCCTCACCCGAGCGAAGGAAACCACTGCGCGCGCACAGATGAACCAAATTACGGCGTCCCTCCAGGACTACCGCATGGTCAATGGACGCTTTCCTGACACTCTTGAAGAACTCCTCAACCCGGATGAGAAGAACTTTGGTGAAGCGTATCTCTCCGAGTCAGATCTAAGTGACCCATTTCAGACGCCGTATGAGTACACGAAAATAAGCAACAGCAAGTTTGAACTCCTCTCCTACGGTGACGATGGAGTCGAAGGAGGTGCGGGAGCTGATGCGGACATCCCACATGAACAATCTGGCGGCCCCATGAACTTCTAGGTGGGCAGATCCTATGGGCTCCTCTCCTCGCAAAGCGGGCTTCACTCTCCTCGAGATTATGGTGGTCATTGCCATTCTTGGAATGGCCGTTGGTGCATTCGCACTCCGAGGCGGATCATGGCTTCCCAAGACCAGACTCAAGGCGCAGGTCCTTGACCTCAGTGCTGCCCTTGAACAAATCCGCAATCACGCCCTCTTCACCCAAGAAACACTTCATTTCACCTACCTCCTCGATGAAGTTGGTGATTCACTCGGCGGCTATCGTGCTTTCTACCCCTACGATCGTGGTGACAAGGGTGAAAACCTGGGCACAGGCGAGACTCCTGTTCTCGACTTCGTCCCGCTTTCCAAGGACACCCGGATTCGCGAAATTCGGATTCCCGGGTCTGAGGATCGCAAGGACGGAGAAGTCATCGTGGCGGTCAGCCCACTCGGCCGTGTCATCGCCCATGACATCGTCCTAGAAAACCCCAATTTTCCAGAAACGGAAGTCTTCACAATCCATGTGAATGCCTTGGCAATTCGCGGAAGGATCGTGCAAGGCAACCGGCCCAGAGAGATTCCGGAAGATGGCGACTTTCAGTAAGCCTCGCAACACGCTTCAAAGGTGCAACTCCAGCGGGTTTACCCTCCTGGAGATTATGGTCACGGTGAGCCTCATCGCGCTGGTGATTTTGCCGATCATGGTCGTCCGTGATGCCTCTGAGAATCAGGCCTTCAGGTCAACTCACATGATGGAGGCGATGAGACTGGGGCACCTACTTCTGGCGGATCGCCTCACCGACCCGGACCCAGCGGTAAGCCTCACTGGCGACTTCGCTCAATATGGCGCAGATCCGGATGCCTACACGTGGCTTCTCACCGTCGAAGAGTTCGATTTGTCCACAAAACGCGAAGTGGACCCCGACGAAGACCCCTTCGGTGAAGTGCCATTTCCACCGGCCGACGCCGCCCTCCCGAACACGGACCTTGAAAACGAACCCTATCGAGTTCGCCGTGTTGGACTTACAGTGTTTT
>JAZALG010000036.1:0-22584 GCA_036229545.1 Planctomycetota bacterium
GCTCGCATGACCGCGAAGGCTGGGTCATCGAGGAGGAGAGTCCAGTGATCCCCTGACGTCTCCCCTTGGATGGGATCGAGTTGGGGGTGGTCTAGAAGGGCGTCTTTGGACTCCTTGATGTGGACGGGACGACTACGTCCCCAGTCATAGATGCGATAGGTGGTGTCTGAGTTTTGCTGGACTTCGAACAGAACGAGGCCGGGGCCGATGGCGTGGACAGAGCCGGCGGGGACGAGGAGAGTGTCTCCTGGGGTGACTTCAATGAAGCGGAGCGCGTCTCGAACCGCCTGATTGCCTCCTCCCGCTGCGACGATCTCCAATAAATCCTGACCGCTCACGCCCTCCTGGGTGCCGAGGTAGACCCCTGCACCCTCTTCACAGTCGACGACGAACCAGGCTTCGGTTTTCCCTCGTGGAAGTCCGTGGGAGCGGGCAACGGTGTCATCGGGGTGGACTTGAACGGAGAGGACGTCTTTGCAGTCGAGAAATTTAAGGAGGACGGGAAAGTTTTGAGAACCCTTGCAGATTTCCTGCGCTTCGGGGCGGTCGAGCCATGCCGAAAGGTCCATTCCGGTGTTGCGCACCGTTGTTTCACTTCCTGGATAGGTGGAGGCCAGCCACCATTCTCCGACGGGGTTGTCCTGGCTCCAGCCGAAGCGAGGCCCAACACGTTCCCCTCCCCAGGGTCGGTCGACGGGCCGAGGATCCAGCAGGATGGCGGGGGGAAGGGAGGGGACATTCATGGGCGACACCCCCTGAGGTTTTCTGTTGAGGAAAGGTCGCCTAGAGGGGGAGTTGGATCTCCTGAAGGAGCCGTTCCATCTCTCGGTTCAGCATCTCTTCTGGAATTCCATCTTTCCGAACGAGAGCTTCGCGCCACCATGCTTCCCTCTCTGAGAGGGTGGCATCGGTCGGGATGGAGGAAAGACGGAAATTGTCTTTCCGGTGGGGAGGGAGGTCTCGTTTCATCGCCACGCTGGAAGGAGGGAAATGTATTTCGGGGTGTTTTATACATCGATATATTTCAATACTTACTTGAGGGTCAATGGTTTCGGAAATAGATGCAGAGGGTGGATGAACCATATCCACGCTCATCGGTCAGTGAAAAGCCACGGCATTGGCGGATTGGAATCCGATCAGCGGAAATCTGCTGTACGAGAACGCCATCCTCTGCCACAAGCGCGTCTTTTTCCAACCAGGAAGGGAGATCCTGCCCCAGAACGAAGGGAGGGTCGGCGAAAACAATCGAAAAGGGTCCTTCCAAGAGAGAATCGGCATCTTCGACTGGAGAGGGGAGGACGATGGCCTCTTCCTCGGTGATCTTGCAGGCCTGGAGGTTTTTGCGCAGGGCGGCCAGGGGAAGGCGGTTTGTTTCGACGAAGGTGCAGTGTCTGGCGCCCCGGCTCAGGGCTTCCAGACCAAGCGATCCAGAACCGGCATACAGATCGACCACTCGTGCACCATGAACCCGGTCTCCCAGGATATCGAAGAGAGATTCCCGGACCCGCGTTCGCATGGGGCGGGTGATTTTTCCCTCGGCGACCTGAAGTTTTGTCCCTCGATATTTTCCTCCGGCGATCGATGGGGCTTGTTTGCCTGCCATAGTGCTTCCAATCAAGTGCGGACCGGGATGTCTTCGAGGTTTGCGGTCTGATGGTGGTCCATCGATAGTATCCTTCCGAAGGGGCCGTTGCGGTCCAGTCTCCATGAACGAAAACCCACAACATCCAAAATTTCCTCCTGAGGATTCTGGCAATCCAGGCTTTTCTGGAAGCCAGGGCGCACCAGGGAAGGGGGGAGGCCTGTCGCCCCCTGAAGAGGGTTTAGTGGTGGGGCAAGACGTCTCAGAAAGGCGGGCCGCCTCGAGCAAACGGGAGTTTGTGAGCGCCATGCCCGCTCTGGTTGTCTCACTCGTCCTCCATGGATTGTTGATCTTTGGTCTTGCGACGTTGCTGACGGCGACTTTGGGCGAAGAGGCGGACGGGATTGTCATTCGCGCGAAGGTGGAGAGGTTGCCGGAGAGGCGTTTGGAGGAGCCCGATCTGGAGGAATCCAAACTCGATGAGCCTGACGAACTTCTTGAGGAGCCAGACCTCGCGGAGAATGACGCTCTTGAAGATTTTCTCGACTCAGACGAGGTTACAGAGATGGGCCTTGCCGGAGGCCTGCGAGGGAGCAGCGGTGTCCGAGCGGGGCGCCGTGAAGACGGACTCGGCGGCGTGGGCGACGGGTCCGGGCAACTTGGCGAACTCGGTGAAGGCTTCCGGGACTATGTCGATGACATGCGCCGTCGAGGCCTGGAGGTTGTTTTCGTGGTGGACGCCACGGCGAGCATGGACAAGTTCATCGTCCAGGCTCGGGCGGCCATCGACGCCATCATCGAAGATCTTGCCACGGTTGTGCCGAGCCTTCGCGTTGGCATTGTCGCCTATCGTGACCACAGCGATGTCACCGCCCGTGGCGGCTGGGTCACCCACCATGAGGGCCTGGGCGAGGACCGCTATCGGATCCACAATTTTCTTCTCGATCTGGAGGCGCGAGGGGGCGGAGACTTCGAGGAAGCCGTGGACGAAGGGCTCAAGGTGGCCATGGAGACTTTCGAATGGCGGGACAATGCCCGGCGGGTCATTCTGTTGGTGGGAGATGCCCCGGTGCACCCGGACAATGAATCTTCCATGCACGCCATGATCCGCAACTTTGTTCGGGATCGTCAGTCTCTCATCAACGTGCTCTATACGGGTGTTGAACTTGGGCGGGATCCCTCGGACAAGGAAAAAACCGCACGGAGTTCCATGGAGAAGATCTCCACAACAGGGAAAGGGATTCTCTCGGAGTTGGTCACCGAGAGAAATGACCTGAGACCACGCATCCTTGAAGCCACCTTCGGGAAGGAGTGGTTTGAAGACGTCAACCTGTTGTTGAGTCTGCGCGATACCGAGCGCCGCCAAAGAATCATCGACAACAAACTGAGCCGTGGTGATCGGGATTGGTTTATCAGCCAGTTGCGGGTGGACCCTGTTCTGGGTGGGATCGTGGACGGCTGTCTTGAATTGTTCGATGGATCTATCGCCCAGGAGTGTTACGACCTTCTGATCGACCCCTTCGGCCCCATCGGAACGCGAGCTGCGGCCCTCTACATCCTGAAGCGAAAAGTCTGGCCCGTTGTCGCGGTGGACTTCAGCCTCCCCATGGATGAGCAACTCGACGTTTTCGAGGAACTGGGTCGACGGGTTAGAAAGGTCCCCTCTGCAGGGGGGATTCAGGGGAGAATCGCGCCTCCGCGTCGTCGTTAGTTCCACAAAGGAAGAGGGACCCTGCCAGGGCAGGGCATAGAGACGTATCCTGGCGGGCGTGACAACTTCCCTGGAAGGACGCATCGTTGGCCCCTACCGTCTCGGCCTTCTTCTCGCCGAGGGCGGACAGGGTGCGGTCTACGAGGCTCTCGATGCCCATGGCCGTTCCGTGGTGTTCAAGGCGCATCAAAGAGGAGATGGGGAGGCAGCCGGGCTGGCCGAACTCGATCTTTTGGGATGGTCCCACCCTGCTCTTGCAGCCTGCCTGGACGGAGGGCGCCTGCCAGGGACAGGGGAACTCTTCACCGTCGCCGAACGGGTGGAAGGACCCCCGCTCGCTTTTCCCCTGTCCTTGCAGCCGGGAGCGGATCGAGGGGACCTGGCTCTCCGGCTTCTTGCAGGCCTTTCCTTCCTCCACGAGGGCGGTCGCCTTCATCGGGATATCAAGGAGGAGAACGTTCTTCTTGAATCGGCGACCGGCCGACCCGTTCTCCTGGATTTCGGTCTGTCGTGTCCGGTTGAGGGAGATGACCTCTCCGCGACAGGGGGGACGCCTCGAGCCATGGCTCCTGAACTTTTTAAAGGCGGGAGAGCGTCGGCGGCCTCGGACCTGTGGGCGGCCGGGCTCTTGTTGGCCGAGGCCTTTACAGGGGAGCGTTTGTTTTCGGCAGGTGATGCGGAGGGAATGGCGGCGGAAAGAGAAGCGTTCGAGGGGCTCTCTGACCAGGGGAAAGGGTCGGTATCAAATCAGGATCTGGCCGCCCTTCTCGATCGACTCTTGGATCCTGATCCTGCGGCTCGACCAGACTCTGCCCGTGCGGCGATGTCTGCCCTGGCCCCCGGGCGTGAAGATCTCATGGAACAGACGCATCGGGAAGCCCTCACGGGTTCTCGGGGAGTGGCCCTGGCTGCCTACGACCCGGTGATTGCAGGCAAGATTTCTGCGGCGAGAGAGAACAGGGTCTGGATTGATCCTCTCGGCGAAGGGGAATGGGATGAAGAGAGGGCGGTGAGCCGTCTCTTGTCTTGGGCTTCGGTTGTCGACGATCCAACGCAGGATCTCGCTGCGCGCATGGCGAGCCTGGATTCAGCGACCTCGGTGGGAAACAGAGATCTGATGGCCCTGGTCACGGCCTTCGCCGGGACGACGGCATTAACTTTTCCCAAGCGAGAGGGGCAGGAGAACCCTTTCGATGGTCTGGAGGCCATTCCGGGGCTGACCCTTCATTCGATTCCGAGTCTCGATGCGACAGAGGCCCTTACTACCCTTCAGGCGTGGATCGGAGAGTCTTCTTTGCTGGAGGAACGGCTCAAAGAGGCCTGTCCGAAGGAGAGGCCTGCGCTTGCCGCAGCATTCGCAGACCTGCAGACAGAGGGGGTTGTCCGACTTGGCACAGAGGGCACTTCTGTAGACGAAGTCACTCTTCGGATGGATTGGCCTTTTTCGCAAGATGCGGATGGCCAGGAGGAAGAAGCCTCGCCACTCTTTGTGCTCCTTGCCCTCGGCGGTTTGGGGGTGACGACAGAAGATCTCGACGTGATCTTGGATGTTCCATGGGAATCGGACCTTGAAGAGGGCCTCGCCCGGGGCCTGATCGTGTCCCTTCGGTCGGGAGGAGACACTCTTTTTCGATTACGTGATGGTCGGGCTCGAGCAGGCCTCCTCGCTCGCAGCACACCGGAGCAGGATCTCCGAAGGGGGCTTGCTCGGCGTTTCTTAAAAAGGCGTGGAGAGGGGGAGATCGACGAGGCTACGGCTGCTGCCGTGGCGGAGGTCTTAAGTGGCTCCGACGAGCGGATGGAGGAGGATGACGCCGATCTCTTCGGGGCCATCGTGTCCTGCGCCGAGTGTCTCCGGCGTTGTGGTCGTCTTCGTCTTGCCGCTCGGCTTCTTCGTCGAGGACTGCAGGGGGCGGGGGCTGAGATCGATCGTGTCCGCAGCCTTGTCGTGGATTTGGTCGATATCCTGATCCGTGCGCATCGTTATGACGAGGCTCTCGGAGTTTTGGCCGAGGCGAGGCCGACGCTGGGCGAGGACGGCGGCATGGCGGTGCGGGAGGCCCGTGTGACTCTGCTTCGAGGGCACGCAAAAGAGGCGGAGGCCATGCTGGCGGACCTAGAGGGGTTGCAACTCGATGAGGATGACCGAGTTCTAGGGCTGCAGGTTCACAGTCAGGCCCTGCAGAGGCTCGGAAAAACCGAGCCGGCGCTCACCGACGCCAGAGAGGCCCTCCGGATCCTTGGCAACGCACCGCATCGAAGGGCCATGGCCCTTCTGGAGTGGGCGGGCGTCCTCGCGCGTCGCTTAGGCAACCACGATGATGCGGTTCATCACTTTGAGAGGTGCCTGGAAATGGCCCGGGACCTGGGCCAGGAACTTCTCGTCGGAACGGTGCTCCATAATCTGGGTTTTGCCGTCCAGGACAGGGGTGAGAAGCGGCGCGGGCTTTCCTTGCAGGAAGAAGCCGTAGAGCGGATGGAAAAGGCGGGGGACCTGTTCAATCTAGCCAACGCCCTCAACGGGTTGGGTGCGGGCTGGCTGTCCCTGGGGGACGGGGACGGGGCACGACAGCATCTCGCTCGCGCTTTGGATCTTGCCCAGCGTCTCGGTGAATCTGGATTACAAGCTCAGGTGCTCAATAACCTCGGGCGGGCCTATGCTGCTGAGGGCCGGTGGGAAAGAGCGGAGGAACTTTTCGCGAAAAGCATGGAGCAGAGGGTGGCGTTGGGAGACACCGTGGGCCAGGCGGCGGTGGCTTTGACCCGCGGGCCTCTTTACTGGTTGAGGGGCGCAAAAAAGGAGGCAAGTGCGGATCTTCATGCCGCGCGAGAGGCACTGGAAGGGACAGAATCTTTAGACTGGCACTGTGAAGCGGATTTGCTCGAGGCGCGTCTTGCCTTGAGCGCGGAGTGCCATGACGATGTCGTTCGATGCGCCCAAAGTGCACAGAAGACAGCAGAGCAGGCTGGTTGGATTCGAGAGGGGCTCTTGGCCAGAGATCTCCTGGCGAGGGCAGGCTCCGATGATTTGGCATCGATCGACGCCGAACAACTCGAGCCGGGTCCATGGCTGGCGGACCTCCTTTTCACCCGCTCCCAATTGCGGGATCAAGGGGGGGACGCCGAGGGTGCCGATGACGATCTGGCCAAAGCCCTCTCGATTTTGGGTGAATCACCCGACGGATCGGTGGAAGCCCGTGGCCTGGTTGTCCAGATCGCGACGGACTTCCGTCGCCTTGAGGCTGAGTTGTCCGCAAAGGACCCTCACATGGCGAGAACGGGAGTTATTCTCTCTCGACTCACCCGGAACAGCGATCGTGCGGCAACTCTTATCGCCCTGCACGGGCTCGGTCCCCTCAAGACACTCTTGGAGAACGAGATGAAGCGCCTCGAAGAGTTGCAGTTCAGCGGGGACCTCTCAAATCTGGCGGGACTCGCGGACCGAATCCAGACGCTGGAGCGGTTGCGCGATGTCAGTAATGCCCTGAACACCGAGCGCGACACCCAGGGGATCTTGGATCTGATTATCGATAGCGCTATTGAACTTACGGGTGCGGCTCGTGGATTTCTGATTCTCTTCGACGGTCAGGGGGAAGAGTTCCGGGCGGCTCGAAATATCACAGCGAGCACTATCGAAAACCCCGAGTTTCAGATCAGCCACTCGGTTGCCCGAAAAGTCGTCGAAGAGGGGAAACCCTTGTGCACCGCGAATGCCATCGAGGATTCGGAGTTGTCCTCCGCGGCGAGCATCACGGAACTGAAACTCCTCTCGATTCTGTGCGTCCCCCTGATCTTCAGGACGCGCACACTGGGGGCGATCTACCTCGACCATCCCCAGGTTGTCGCCCGATTCTCCGACGACCATCTCCAGGTGGCGACGGCTTTAGCCGAACATGCAGCCATTGCTCTGGAGAACGCGAGGCTGGGCGAGGGTCTGGAGACGACAAACCAGCAACTGCGCCATTCCAAAGAAGAAATTGACCGGCTGAATGACGCTCTCGAGGAGCGTCTCGCCAAGAGGGAGACGGAACTCGAAGAGGTGAAGGAATCTCTCGACGCTTCTCAAAAGGCCCTCGCCCTTCGCTTTGATTACAGTTCGATCGTGACTGTCAGCCCTCGGGTGCACGAAGTCCTCGATCTTCTCGACAGGGTGACCGACACCGACTATCCGATCATCATCACGGGGGAGAGCGGGACGGGGAAGGAACTTGTCGCGCGCGCAGTGCACTTCAACGGCCAGAGGAAGAAGGAGAATCTCCTCACCATCAACTGCGCGGCCATTGCTGAACCACTGATCGAAAGCGAATTGTTCGGGACGGTGAAGGGGGCGTTCACCGGGGCCGATAAAGACCGCAAGGGACTCTTTGACCACGCCGACGGGGGCTCCCTGTTCTTAGACGAGATCGGGGACATGAGCCTGGCCGTGCAGAAGCGTCTTTTGCGGGTCTTGCAGGAGGGGGAGTTTCTCCCCGTCGGTGGGCGACAGATCAGAAAGGTCGACGTTCGGATCATCTGTGCGACCCACAGGGATCTCAAAGAGATGATCGGTGAGAAACTCTTCCGCGATGACCTCTACTACCGTCTCGCCGTCGCGCAGGTTCACATGCCCGCCCTGCGTGAACGGGTTGAGGATATTGTTCCTCTTGTGCAGCATTTCTTGGAAATGCATGGGAACGGGAGTCGAGAGATAGACCCCGAGGCTTTGGTGCAGATGCAACAGTACTCATGGCCTGGCAATGTCCGGCAGTTGGAGAATCTCGTCATGAATCTTCTCCTCGTTGATCCGGATGGGAAGCGGATCGGTGGGACAACCGTTCGCCGCCTCTTGGAGGGCTTTGGGGATCTCGGGAGCTCCCTCGAGCAGGCTCCTGAATCGGAGGATGATGAAAAGAAGAGCCACAAGGAACGGATGGATGTCTATGAGCGTCAACTCGTCCACAAGGCACTAGAAAAGACGGGAGGAAACAAGGCGGCAGCCTCGCGCGAGATGGGTGTCAGCGTTCGCACCTTCTACAAGATGTTGGATCGCCTGGGGCTTTCGGAGCCCGATTCGTCTTTGAATGACGACTGAGAGGGGATTTGCCCCTTTTGGTTGGCCAGAGAGATCTTCGGAAGGTTTTCCCGTTTCGGCCAGATGGGTTTATACTGAGGATGGTCCCGATCCCGAAGCCGGATGGTTTGTCCCGGCCCCTTTGATTTATGTCCCGAATCCCGTTTTCAATCCTCACGGCCCTTCTCCTCGGTTTCTTTCTGGCCGAGTGGGCGACTCCCTTAGGTGGGGGCAAGCGCCCTGTGGTGGTCTTGGCGGCGGACTTCGATTCACGGGGTGGTGACGGGACCGGTTCATCGACAGCTCCCCAGGCGGATGTGGGCGCTTTCGAGATCCTTGGACCGAAAAGTGTCTTCAAGGTCAAGGCGGGTCTTGACGGAGACGGCGAGCTGTATATTTCCGATATCGGAGCCGGCGCTGGCGCGACGCTCCGCGGGGAGTTCACCGAAGAGGCCGCAGGACGGATCATTCGATTCCGGATGCAGGTGGAGCCTCAGCAGTCCACGAGTGGCGGCTTCGTGACTCGCGCTGAAGATGCCGGCGAAGGAACCATGATTGACGTCGAGTGGGGTGGGGGTGGCCTCGGCCATGTGAAGACTGGCAGTTCCAGCAACCCGGGGAGTGGAGGCGATGACGGGGGTGGAGCGGACTTCACCTATGAAGGCGGAGTCTCATATTTCACCGAACTGACGATCTACAACACGGTCTTTGGCCCTGCTTGGTATGAACTGACTCTGGATGATGGCCGTTCCGTGCAAAAGGTCTCCGGTGTCCTGCCGGGCAAGATTTTCAACGTGGAGAAGTTCGACTTGATTCGTCCCAGCGGTGCGAGCCCGGGGGTCTTCATCGTGGATGACCTCTCCGTTGTCACGAGTCCCCAACTCGGCCTGGGCTCTTAGTCCTCTTTCCATGCGCGTCGTCGTGACGGGAGGCGGGACGAGGGAGCCCATCGATCCGGTGCGTTACCTGGCCAATGGGAGTACGGGTCGCCTGGGCGTTCGGATCAGCGAAGTCGGATTAGAGGGTGGTCATGACGTCACTCTGCTTCGGTCCGCGTCGGGCGCTTTGGCGCCGGGAGGGGTGACCTCGTTCGCCTTCGAGACCTCTTCGGACCTCGATGCTCTCCTGCAAGAGTACGCCCCTTCGGCCGATGTCGTGGTTCATGCCGCGGCCGTCGCGGATTTTATTCCAGAACACTCCGAGACGAAGATTTCTTCTGTGTCTGAGGAACTCTTTCTACGGCTGGTCCGATCACCAAAATTGGTGGATCGCTTAAGGGACCTTTGTCCGGAGGGTTTTCTCGTGGGATTTAAGCTCGGCGCGGGAAATGACGAAGAGGCTCTGGTTTCTGCGGCTGGAGATCTCTTGGAACGGGCGTCACTCGATTTGGTCGTTGCCAATGATGTTTCCGCCACCGGAGTGGAGGATCACGAGGCTTTGCTCGTGGGCCCCTCGGGGGTGATAGGGCGGGCGTCCGGGAAAGATGGTGTGGCAAAGGCCATTGCGTCGGCATGGGAAGGTCGGGAGGCTGTGGCAGAATGAAGATTCTCATGGGAGTGTCCGGAGGCATCGCGGCTTATAAGACCTGCGAGGTCATCCGAAGGTTGCGAGAGCAGGACCACGAGGTCCAGGTCGTGATGTCAGAGGCCGCGACGCACTTCGTGACCCCGATGACCTTTCAGGTTCTGTCTGGACGGCCTGTTGCGACCAACCTTTTCGATGTGAACGAAGAGATCGAGCATCTTCGACTTGCCCGTTGGCCAGACTGCATTGCCCTGGTGCCGGCCACGGCCAACCTCTTGGGCAAGATTGCTCACGGGATGGCGGATGATCTATTGACGACGGTCGTCTTGGCCTCCCTTCCTGAAGTCCCCGTTGTGGTAGCGCCGGCGATGAACGTTGCGATGTGGGAGAACCCCCTCGTTCGGGCCAACATCGCTACTTTGGAAGAGGTGGGAGGAGGAAAGAGGTTTCGCGTGGTCGACCCGGTCGAGAAAACATTGGCCTGCGGCGAGACGGGCCAGGGAGCCCTGGCGGAGGAGGGGGCTATCCTCAGCGCGATCGTGGAGTCTGGGAGAACCGAAGAGGGCTAAAATCAGTTCTTTGATCTAAGGCACGACTCGCCTCAGTGGCTTGGGCTGGGCTAGAATCAGCGCGTTGCTGTCCGTTGTCTTGTTTTGGAGGGACTGATCGTGGCTCTCGCCGATGTTGTGTCACGCGCTACTGATATCCGCCGCCGGTTGAACCAGATCAAGGACAGTCTTTGACGCGACAGGTCTCATGAGCCGGCAGAGTGAGCTTGAGGGGGCGATGGGTAGAGATGGTTTTTGGAATGACCAGGAGTCTGCCCAGAAGGTCGTCGCCGATCTCAAGCGAGTGAAGGCCTCTATCGGGCCCGTTGTCGAACTCGAATCCCAACTCGATGAGTTGGATGTCATGATTGAACTCGTCGGCGAAGAGGAGACCGGCGAGGGCCAGCAAGAGGCTGAGGCCATGCTGGCTGCCTGCGATGAGGCCATGGAGGTCCTCGAATTTAGGGTCATGCTGGACGGTGAATACGACATTCGGAATGCCTATCTTTCCGTACAGGCTGGGGCGGGAGGGACGGATTCAGCGGACTGGGCTGCCATGCTCCTGCGGATGTACCAGCGCTGGGCTGAGCGGAATGGCTATGAGGTTGAAGTCATCGAGCGTCTTGATGGAGAAGAGGCCGGGATTAAGCACGCCACCATGCTGGTGAAGGGGGAATGGGCCTATGGGTATCTCCGAGCGGAGAGTGGTGTGCATCGTCTCGTGCGCCTGTCACCTTTCGATTCACAGAATCGTCGCCAGACTTCTTTTACCGCGGTGGAGGTGACGCCCGAACTCGATGATGCCGAGGGGATGGAAATCCGATCCGAAGACCTGAAGGTCGACACCTATCGAGCCAGCGGAGCGGGTGGGCAGCACGTTAACAAGACCGATTCGGCGATTCGTCTGACTCATCTGCCCACGGGCATCGTTGTGAGTTGCCAGAATGAGCGCAGCCAGCACAAGAATCGCGGAACGGCGATGAAAATGCTGACCGCCAAACTGGCTGCCCTGGCCGATGCGGAGCGGGAAGCGGAACTTCAGGGGCTCCAGGGAGAAAAAGGTGACATCGGATGGGGCCATCAAATTCGCAGTTACGTTCTTCAGCCCTATCGCATGGTCAAGGACCATCGGACGGATATGGAGGTGGGGAATCCAGACGTGGTTTTAGATGGTGAGATTCAGGGTTTGATCGAGACCTACCTGCGGAGTCGATCTCGGTGAGCGTAGAATCAGTCAATCCCCAGGAAGAAAAGGAACCGATGAGAACAGCACTCCTCTCTGTGACGGACAAGACAGGTCTTGCCGACTTTGCTTCAGGGTTGGCGGAGCGAGATTTTCGAATTCTCTCCACGGGCGGCACAGCGCGCGTGTTGCGGGAGGCGGGGCTCTCGGTGACCGATGTGTCCGAGGTGACGGGCTTTCCCGAGATGATGGACGGTCGAGTCAAGACGCTTCACCCGGTTGTCCACGGAGGGCTTTTAGGCCTTCGAGACGATTCTGCCCATCTTGATGCCATGGAGGTTCATGGCATCAGTCCGATCGACCTGGTCGCGGTCAATCTGTACGCCTTCAAAGAAACGGTGGCCGACAAGGAGATCGGGGCGGAGGAGGCCATCGAGCAGATCGATATCGGTGGGCCGAGCATGATTCGATCTGCGGCGAAGAATCATCGATCCGTCTGGGTGGTCACCGATCCGGAGGATTACGTTGCTGTTTTGGAGGGCCTCGATGGGGAAAAGGAGGGCAACAGCGAGGGGAGCGTCGCGTTTCGACGCCGTCTTGCCGAGAAGGCCTACCGGACGACAGCCTCCTATGATGCGGCGATTGCGGGCTGGTTCAGGGAAAGGGAGGGCGGTGGTCATCCCGACACGATGGTTCTTGAGGCGGGAAGTGGTGAGGAACTCCGATACGGCGAAAATCCGAATCAGAAGGCGTCGTTCTACCGGACGGGTGGATTTGCCGAGGCTTCCGTCGCGACGGCGGAGCAGTTGGCGGGCAAGGCGCTCAGTTACAACAACATCATGGACAGCGACGCGGCTCTTGAACTGGTGAAAGAGTTCGAGGGGCCGGCGGCGGCGGTCATCAAGCACACTAATCCCTGCGGGTGTGGTGTGGACGAGGACATCATTCCAGCCCTTCACAAAGCCATGGGGGGGGATCCTCAGAGCGCTTTTGGCGGGATTGTGGCTGTGAATCGAAATGTGGACGGAGCCCTCGCCGAGGCCATTGCCCAGCCCGACCGGTTCTTGGAGGTCGTGGTGGCTCCGGAATTTGACTCAGAGGCGATCGAGATTCTCACGGGTCGCCAGAAGTGGGGAAAGAACCTCCGCCTCTTAGCCTGCGGTGATCTCGGAAGGGCTCGTGAGGGAAGTGAGTTCGCCCTTCGGAAGGTGACGGGGGGCTATCTTGTGCAGGACCGGGACCTGGGCTTTGACCATGAAGGGCGTGACGTGGTGACGGACCGACAGCCCACCGATCAGGAGTGGAACGATCTGGAGTTCACCTGGCGGGTGTGCAAGCACGTGAAGAGCAACGCCATTGTCTTAGGCAAGAGCGGTGCCGTGGTGGGCGTGGGGGCGGGGCAGATGAGTCGGGTGGATTCCGTCTTTCTCGCTGGAATGAAAAGCGGAGAAGGCGCAGAGGGATCCGTGATGGCGTCCGATGCTTTCTTTCCATTCCGAGATTCTGTCGACCGGGCCCATGAGTTGGGTGTGACGGCCGTGATTCAACCGGGAGGCTCGATCAAGGACAAGGATTCCATCGCTGCGGCCGACGAGCACGGGATGGCCATGGTGTTCACGGGGGCCCGGCATTTTCGACACTAGGCCCTCGCGGAAGGCTGCTTGATGTCATATGACTCCTGAAGCGGTTCCTCGGCTACCGCTTCGGCCTTCTGGGCCGATAGGTCACCGCGATGTGATGGCCTGGTGGCTTCGGAGTCAGTCGGCGTACTTCACGGAACATCCGAAGGGTTTACTCCAACTCACCGAGCAGGATTGCCCCTTTCCGATCTCCGCGAGAGCCTGCCGGACATAGTTGGTGCCTGACTCGCGCTCTTCGATGCCCCCGGCGTATTGCAGAACACCGGACTGATCGATGACAAACCTGTGCGGCGTGGTTTTAGCGGCATACTGATGTCCCACGTTCCCGTCCGAATCCATCAGAACGGGGTAGGGGATGCCAAACTCAGTGACAGCACGATTGTTTCTGTCCGTCCCCGTGCCCTGGCGCCCGGGGGCGCCGGAGTTGACGGCCAACCAGACCACGTCCCGGTCTTTGAAGTCGCCATAGATGGACTTCATGACGGGCGCCTTCTTGTGGTAGGCCTGGGTGACGGGGCAGTCAGGATTGAACCACTCCAACACGACGGTTTTGCCATCGGCGATATAGTTGGAGAGGGAATGTTGATTGCCAGCGACATCGGTCAGAGTGAAGTCAGGAGCGATTTGGCCCACAGCGGCAACTGACGGCGCGGCCGCCCAATTGATCGTTCCTGAGGAGGAGGAAGCGTCAGATGCATAGGCGACCTCGTTCATGTTTTCGTCGACATCAGTGGTCGCCGTGTCAGCGTTGGTTCCGGAACAGGCGGTGACGAGCAGGACGAGGGCAGCGGTCAGAAGTTTCATGGTTTGATTTCCTCAAGAAAATAGAAGAAGGGTGGATTGTCGGGCCAGTGGATCTCGATGATGCCCGTGAGCCTGGCCGAAACGCTGGGGGAGTGTACGGGAGAGAGGGTCATTCTGTCTCCTCGGGCGAAACCATTTTTCTTCAGGTCGTGCACAGGTGTGCTGCGTTCATGGGGGTAAAAAACCATTTGCGAAGCCTCGGGCGCATGGAGAACAAGATCACCGTTTTGCCAATAACGGCGAAGAATCGCCTGACCATCCTCACGCCGTTCACTATCAGAGGGCATGGTTTGAGGCAATCGCGCCCGGGTGGCGCGGAACCACTCAACTCGCTCGCTCCACCCTGGGGTTTCCTCTTTTTTGAGGATGGGGACGGAGAGGGAGGCTGTCCCTGACCCCAACAGGCACGTTTCTTTTTGGCAGACCAACCATTCGTGTCGCACGGCCACTTCCAGATCCGTTCCAGGGGGAAGGGACGGATCGACGGCCATGGGGAAAAGGAGCGTGACCTCCTTTGAATAGACGTGGTCGAGGAAGTTTTTCGAGGCGGTGTAGCGTGTCGGTGCAGGCCACAGGACCTCGCCCAACTCCGTTCCCTCCGGTGATTGCAGGGAAAGAGAAATCGGCATCCCCGTGTCGCTCTTTCCCTTCCAATACAGATGCCATGGGTCTTCGATATCCAAGTGGACCCCGAGCCAGATCAATCCGCCCTCTTGAACCCCGTTCTGTTCGGCGACAAGGGTGACCTCGACATGGGGAGACGGGTCCTCCATGTCCTCTTGAAGGGATGTGACGATGGGAGAGAGGCACAAAAGGACCAGCGTCAGGCGGATCGTATTCCATCCCGTTCTCATGGCAGATGATTCTACCTGTCGTGACCCGAGAGGAGGGAAGGCCCCTTGGAGAGGGTTAACTCTACAAGTTTTTGACGGCTTCTATCATCTTGGGGACGACTTCGAAGGCATCTCCCACGATCCCATAGTCGGCGACCTTGAAGATGGGCGCCTCGGGGTCCTTGTTGATGGCGACGATGTACTTGCTCGTGCGCATTCCCGCGAGATGCTGAATGGCACCGCTGATCGCGACAGCGACGTAGAGTCGCGGCGAGACGGTCTTTCCCGTTTGCCCGACCTGTTCGCTGTGAGGGCGCCATCCCGCATCGACAACGGCGCGCGACGCTCCGACGGCACCGCCGAGGGCCGCGGCGAGATCTTCGATCATCTGAAAATTCTCCGGCGCCTTGAGGCCGCGGCCACCTGAGACGATGGTGGAGGCTTCGGCGAGATCAATTTTACGTTCCGCGGATTCGAGGATTTCTTTCAGGACGATGGCCAGCGCAGGGGCGGTGTCCTCCTGGGATTGCCCGGATTCCACGATGCCTTCGCCCTGCTGCTCTTGGGCGGTCAGGGCGTTGGGGCGCAAGGTCGCGATGAGAGGGTGGGATTTTCCTGCGACGGTGATCATGGCTTTGCCCGCGTAGACTGGACGCTTGGCGACCAGGGTCTCTCCGTCTGCTGTGAGATCGACGCAGTCGGATGCCATGGGAGCGCCCAGGAGAGCGGCGAGACGTGGCCCGAGGTTCTTGCCGTCCGCCGTGTGGGGGAGGAGAACCGCGATTGGCTCGTGGGATCGAGCCATGTCGGCCACCGCCGTTGCCCAAAGGCCCGATTCAGTGGGATCTTGGGGGTGCGTGACGATCTTATCCGCCCCATAGGCGCCCAGCGCTGAGGCGGTCTCTGATCCCCCTTCACCGCCTACCAGAGCCACGACGGCCGCTCCTCGTTGGGTGGCAAGGGTTCTGGCGATTGTCATCACCTCGAGAGAAGGCGGAGTGGGTACCCCTTCCTTTTGCTCGATGACCACAATGATTGCACTTGTCACGATGGGACTCCTTGTTTCATCAGGTTGTCGCGCCAGGGTCCCATTCTAGATGGCCTTGGCTTCCTCTCGAAGAAGCCGAATCAGTTCGTCGACGGCATCTGGCCCTTCTCCCACGATTCTGCCAGGAGACCTTTCCGCGGGCATCTCCATGGACCTGACCGTCAGGGAAGAGTCCCCTCCCGAGTCGGTTTTTTCTTCGAGAGGCTTCTTCTTCGCTGCCATGATGCCCTTCAGGTTGGCGTAACGGGGTTCTGTGTCTCCCTTGGTGACCGTTAAAACAGCGGGCAAGGGCACCTCGTAGATTTCCATCGCTCCGCTGCCGGACTCTCGCTTGGCTTCGACGGCATCGCCCTTTGAAGCGAATTGACACACCTCTGTGAGGCACGGCCAGCCGAGTTGATAGGCGAGGAGGATGCCAACTTGTCCCTGGTCTTTGTCGACGGCCATCTTTCCGCAGAGGACAAGATGGGGATTTTCCTCTTGGATGACCTGGGATAGGGCGGTGGCCGTGGTTTGTGCGTCCCGGTCGGAGCCACCATCGGTCTGAATGTGGATGGCACGGTCAGCTCCCATGGCAAGGCAGGTGCGCAACTCCTTGGTGGCTTCAGGGGAAGCCAGTGAGACGACGATGACTTCGGTGTCCGGATCCTCATCTTTGATTTGCAGGGCGCCTTCGAGGGCAAACTCGTCGTAGGGGCTGATGATCCACTCGACAGACGAAGGATCAATGGAGGTTCCATCTGGGGCGATCTTGACACGGGTGTCCGTCGAGGGGACACGTTTGACACAGACCACGATCTTCATGGGGGAGGGTCCTCAGAGAGCCCTGTGAAGGGAAAGAAACGGACTCAGGAAAGTTTGGAAACTCTCGCAGAATGGACAGGGTGGCGCAAGATGACCCACCCTATCTTTCCCTCGTTTAGTCGTTCGCGAGGGGGAGGGCGACCGGCGCTCCTTGGATAGCATCGAGGAAGGTCTCCACAATTTCCTCAGGGATCCGTGCTCCTGATTCTCCTCGAAGAACTTTGACTGCTTCTTCGACAGACATGGGATCCCGGTAGGGTCGTCGGCTTGTGATGGCCTCCCACATATCTGAGACCTTGACGACCCAGGCTTCCACGGGAACGTCATCGCCGGCTAAGCCGTCGGGATAGCCTCGACCGTCGAGTGTCTCGTGATGCCATCGAATCATGGGTCGCAACTCTTGTATGGTGCGGATGGGGGCGAGCAGTTCGTCGCCGGTGACCGGGTGCTGCTTGATGATCGTGAACTCTTCCTTCGTCAGGGGCCCGGGCTTGTTGAGAATGGCATCGGGCGTACCGATCTTGCCGATGTCATGGAGACGTCCTCCAAAGGCGATCATGGCGGTTCGTTCCTCGTCGAACCCCAATGCCTCGGCCAAAAGTCTTGCTAGATCGCTGACTCTCGTGGAATGACGTGCTGTGAAGGGGCTCTTTGCATCGATGATGGTGGCCATGGAGCTGAGAACCCCCCGGAGGTTCTCCTGGTCCGCGCTCTGACGGGCATCGAGTCTTTCCAGCATGGAGGCGCGCATTCGAAGGCGCCGTCGTTCTACGGCGCGCTCCACGGCGGCCCCAAGCACTTCAAAGGGGAATGGTTTGCACAGGTAGTCGTAAGCACCCTGTTGAATTGCTTCGACGGCCGAGGAGAGATCTCCGTTGGCCGTCATCATCATGATGTCCATCTCCGGATAATCTCTTCGAACTTCAGAGAGAAGGTCGAGTCCGTTTTCACCCTGTCCCAGGATGATGTCGGCGATGACCACCAGTATGTCTTGGTCGACGAGTGCTTTTCTTGCCTCCCCGAGGGTCGCGGCGGTGACCACTTCGTATCCCTCTCGGGTGAGATACTGTTCGATCATGCCGCGGATGCCGACCTCATCATCCACGACGAGGATGGCCGAGCGCTCTAGATCACGCCACTGTGCATCGTCATTCAACGCTTCTTACTCCTACCCTTTTCTGAAGCCTTCTTTTTTGAGGATTTTCTTGCTGCACGTTTTCTTGGGTTCTCCGCTTTCTCATCGATGGTGAACGCTTCGCCAAGGTACACCTCCCGAACCTGGGGATCACGTGCGAGGGTTTTGGCATCCCCATGCCGAAAAATTGCGCCCTCATAGATGATGTAACTGCGATCCGTTGTTCCCAGCGTTTCCCGTACAGCATGATCGGTAATGAGGATTCCAATGCCCTTTTCCCGGAGTTGAAACAGCAATCCCTGAATATCTTCCACGGCAATAGGGTCGACGCCTGAGAAGGGCTCGTCTAACAGGATGAGTTGAGGATCGAGGGCCAGGGTCCGCGCGAGTTCCAGACGCCTTCGCTCCCCTCCTGAGAGGGTGAAGGCCAGGGAATCTGTGATATGGGAGATGCCGAACTCATCGATGAGTTCCTCGGCTCGATCTTTTTGTGTCGCGGGGTCGGCCCCTCGCGCTTCGAGGACCGCAACCAGATTCTCGAAGACGGTCATGTGACGAAAAATGGACGGCTCCTGGCTGAGGTAGCCCATTCCAACCCGGGCCCGTTGGTACATCGGAAGAGAAGTGATCTCTTTGCCCAGAAGGCTGACCTTGCCTTTATCGGGCTTCAGCATGCCGACAGTCATGCGGAACGTGGTCGTCTTCCCGGCTCCGTTCGGACCGAGGAGACCTACGATTTCCCCCTTGCCTACATCGAAGGTCACGTTTTTGACCACGGTGCGGTCGTTGAACGCCTTGGTCAGTCCTTTGACTTTGAGGAGGGGCATCGGAGATCTCAGTGAATCAGTTTCCAGCGAAATGGATCAAAGATGGGCCAGAAAACAGCAACGGCCTTTCCGAGAATAAATTTTCCAGGGATGAAAGGGGCCCAGTTCGTGTCCCCGTCATAGGAGCGTCGCTGAAGAATGTGTTCGTTGCCATGAACGTCAGCGAAGAGAATGCGGCCTCCAGGCAGGTCCTTGGGGTTGCTGTCGGAGCGGATGGGGTTCCCCGGTTTGGAGTAGAACCAGAAACCGCTGACCGGTCCATCGGCTGTCGGATAGGTCATCGTCTCCCAGGTGCGACTGTCGAGGGATCCCTGGGTGTTGTCTCCGAGTCCGAAGTAATGATCTTCCGGGATGGCCCACGATCCTGGTCCTCTCGGGAGATACCAGATGTCCCGGCGAAGCCGTAGATCGCTCACCTGTCCGCCTCCGACAACACCGAGTTTGACCGTCGCGCGATGGGGGCGAAGCGCCCGCGGTCCTGCGGCGTCGTTGTCGATGCGGAGCCACTCTTCTCCGTTCACGGTCAGTACCGTGCGGCGATCCACGTCTCGTGCGACAACTTCAACGGACCGATCGCGGGGAATGAAAAGACCGGGGTCAGAAAACAGGACCTGGGGTTGCCGGGTAGGTTCGGGTTGGAAGGTGAGTTGGGCGGGGAGAGAAGAGCCCTCTGCAGGGATCTGAAAGATGAAATCCCCCTCGTCACTTCCCAGGACGATTTCCATGGATTGAGCGGTCGTTCCGAGGCGAGCGGTGAGGCTCATCTCAAGATCGGAAACTGAATATTGCGCGACGGCTGGACCCGTGATTCCCCACGCGGGGTCGTAGCCATGGGTGTAGACATCCCGAACGGGATGTCGAAGTGAAAGCCATCCCTGCCCCTCGGCTGGGAATGTTGCCGAAGTGTCTTGGATGCTGACTCCCGCTTCGGGGGAGAAGGCGCGTCCGATGTCGATTCCATCTGCCCCTCGGGTAAAGACATCTTTGAGAACGGAATCGAGGACGTGGTCGGGCTTGCGGGCAATGGCTCCGTCGATGAAGACGTCGCCCCCGAGGATGTCCATGGTTTCGCCGGGGAGTCCGACGATCCGCTTGACGTAGAGGCGGCGCTCATCGAGGGGGAAGCGAAAAATCATCACTTCCCAACGTCGGGGATCCCGGATCATCGTGACGAGTTTGTCTGCCAGAATCCTGTCTTTGATGCCCGAGGCGCTGTCTCCGATGATGGTGGGCTGCATGGAGCCGGAGGGGATCTGGTAGGCCTCGACGATGAAGAACTTCAAGACGAGGGCCATGGCGATGGCAATGGCGATGGCCTCAAGTTGCTCACTGAACCAGAGGTCGGCGGGTTTTTGCTTTTTTGTCACGGCGTTCCTGCGGGCAAGATCCCGACCATAGCGATCCTGGGGACTCGGTTCAGGTCTGCTCCTGTGCTCTGTCGCTAGGATCACTCGGTTGGACGGAGGACCGCAAAGAAAGCTTTCTGGGGGATCTCCACGTTTCCCACCATCTTCATGCGCTTCTTCCCCGCCTTTTGCTTCTCAAGGAGTTTCCGCTTGCGCGAGATGTCCCCCCCGTAGCACTTACTTGTGACGTCTTTGCGGAGGGGCGCGATGTTCTCTCGGGCCACGATTTTCCCTCCCACAGCAGCCTGAAGAGCGACCTTGAATAGGTGGCGAGGGATCTCCTTGCGCAGGATGCGAAGAATCGCCCGGCCTCTCGGTTCAACGTTGGCTCGGTGGACGATGGCCGAGAGGGCGTCGACCTCCTCTCCATTCACGAGGATGCGCATTTTGACCAGATCATCTGCCTCAAAGCCGATGAGTTCATAGTCCATGGTGGCGTAGCCTCTGGTGATACTTTTCAACTTGTCGAAGAAGTCGAAAACGATTTCGGAGAGGGGGATTTTAAAGCCGAGGATGACTCGGCCCGGGCCCAGGTACTCCTGCTTGCTGAATCGCCCCCTTCTCTCAATGGCGAGTTTCATCACGGCTCCGGTGAACGTATCGGGCGTGACAATATCCAGTTGCACCACAGGCTCGCGGACTTCGGCGATCTGGCTGATGTCCGGCAACTGAGAAGGGTTGTCGACCTTCATGGTGGAAGAGTCTGCCAGGGCGACTTCGTAGGTCACGTTTGGCGCGGTCTGGACGATGTCCACGTTGGATTCGCGTTCGAGGCGCTCTTGAACGATTTCCATGTGGAGGAGTCCGAGGAAGCCGCAGCGAAATCCAAACCCCAGGGCGTCCGACGTTTCGGGGGTAAAGGTGAAGGAGGCATCGTTGAGTTGCAGTCTGTTGAACGCCGTCCGCATGGTGTCGAAGTCTTTGTTTTGAGTGGGGTAAATTCCGCAGTACACCATGGATCGGGCCGGACGATAGCCGGGGAGCGGCTCGCTCTCGGTGTCCTTGTCGATGACAATGGTGTCTCCGACGCGAACATCGGAGAGTGTCTTGATGTTCGCAATGAGGTAGCCCACCTCGCCGGTGTGGAGAGACTTTGCGGGCGTCAAGTCGGGCCGGAAGGTGCCAATCTCGATGGCCTCGTGCCGGGTGCCCCCGGCATGCATGCAGATCTTGTCCCCCACGTTCAACACGCCGTCCACGATCCGCAGGTGCACGATGACCCCACGATAATCGTTGAACTCAGCGTCGTAGATGAGGGCTCGCAGGGGGGCGTCTGGATCGCCCTCTGGAGGCGGGATTCTATCCACGATCTGCTCGAGTACGGCTTCCACGCCCGTCCCCTCCTTGGCGCTGATTCTCAGGATCTCATCCTGTTCGAGGGTGAGGACTGTTTCGATCTCCTCTGCGACTTCATCGGGTCGCGCCGATGAGACGTCGCATTTGTTCAGAACGGGAAGGACGGTCAACCCCGCCTGGTCGGCAAGGTGCGTGTTGTGGACAGTTTGGGCTTCAATGCCCTGGCTTGCGTCTACTAAGAGGAGCGCCCCTTCGCAGGCCTGGAGTACACGCTCCACTTCATAGTTAAAATCCACGTGTCCCGGGGTATCGATGAGGTTCAAGAGGTAGTTCTGCCCGTCCTTTTCGTATTCCAGGGTGACCGCCTTGGCCTTGATGGTGATTCCCCGCTCCCGTTCGAGATCCATGTCGTCCAGGATCTGATCTCTCTGCTGCCTGAGTTGGACCGTTCGGGTGATCTCCAAGAGCCGGTCTGCAAGCGTGCTCTTTCCGTGATCGATGTGCGCGATGATCGAGAAATTTCTGATGTTCTTCGCGATCATCGGTCGAGTTCGGCTAGTTCCTGGAGAAGGGAGGCAAGGGCGCAGCCACGGTGAGAGAGAGACTGCTTCTCCTCTCGGCTCATTTCACCGAAAGTCCGCTCTGCACCGGTCGAGTCGTGCGGAATAAAAAGGGGGTCGTAGCCGAAGCCTTCATTGCCACGGGGCTCCTTCGCGAGGCGTCCGTCACACTGCCCCTGCACTTCGACCAGGGGGTGATCCCCTCTTGTCAGGCAGATGGCACAGGTGAAGTGAGCTTCTCGGTCTTCCTGATCGGCCATGACGTTGACGAGTTTTTCGAGATTCGTTCGGTCGTTGCTCTCTTCTCCGGCGAATCGGGCTGAGCGGACTCCCGGGGCGCCCCCCAGAGCCCTCACTTCCAACCCCGAATCGTCGGCGAGGGTGGGAAGGCCAAAGGATGTGGCGTAGTACAGAGCTTTGGAACGAGCATTTTCGGCGAAGGTGTCCCCCTCTTCGGCGGGGGCATCGATGGGATCGAGGTCATTGAGGCTTACCATTTCGTACCCCAGCGGCTTGAGGAGCAGATCCAACTCCGCAAGTTTTCCAGAGTTTGTTGTCGCAACCAAGAGCCGTGTCACGGCTGGAGAGCGGCCTCCTGGGCCGCGGCGATTTGAACGAGTGCCGACTGCCCCA
>JAZALG010000037.1:0-12042 GCA_036229545.1 Planctomycetota bacterium
TCTCAAAGAAAAGGATGTGCACGTGCGGTGCCCTTTCTGCAAGCAAAACTCTGACAGGGTCATCGACTCTCGCACCTCTCAGGATGCTGATGTCATTCGTCGGAGGCGGGAGTGTCTTGAGTGTTCGGGCCGATTTACCACCTACGAGCGGGTGGGGGAGACGGTTCTCCGGGTTGTCAAAAAGGATGGCACCCACACTCCTTTCGAGAGGGAGAAGATTATTCGGAGCATGATCATCGCCTGCCAGAAGAGGCCGGTGACGATGGAAACGCTCGAAACTCTTGTCACTGATATCGAAACACAACTCCACGAGATGTTCGAAAAGGAGGTCGCGAGTAAGTACATCGGCTATCTGGTGATGGAGAGCCTGAAGGACCTTGATCATGTGGCTTATGTGCGGTTTGCGTCGGTCTATCGAGAGTTTAAAGACGTCAATCAATTTTTAGAGGAGTTGAAACCACTGTTGGACGGGAGAACTGAAACGGCGGATGGTACGTAGGGTTTCAGCGGCGGGGGACCTTCGGGTCCGGAAGAGGGATGGTCGCATCGTCGTATTCGACGACCGAAAGGTCGCCGAGGCGATCGATGCTGCGTTGACCATTGTGGGTGAGGTCTGTGGTGTGGAAGAGGGGAGGGACCTTGCCTCGGTTGTTGCCCGGGCCCTCGAGGCCGAAACAGAGGGGCAGGAACTCCCCGTGGTCGAAGGGGCTGTCATCGCTCGATGTGTCGAAGATGTTTTGCGTGGGGCGGGCTATGAACGTGCTGCCGGCGCCTTCGCTGCGATCTGTCGTGAGAGGATGGATGTGCGGGGAGAACTGACGATTACGACCATGGGAGTGGAGGACGGGGTTGCACCCATCCCCGTGATGGGGGGTGATCCCGGCCGGTGGTCTAAGGGCAGGATCGCTCACCTCCTCACAAAAGAGGGAGGCTTGTCTCGGCCTATGGCGGAGGAAGTCTCCTCTTCTGTTGAGCGGAGTCTTTTTTCTTCTGGCCTGCGGACTGTCAGTCCGGGCCTCTTGCGCGAGTGGATTGATAACGAATTGATTCAGCGTGGATTGTCACCTCAACTCGGAGGCCATCGAATCGTAGGACTGTCCGGGGAAGAGATTGGGATCTCTACCGGGGAGGGTCGTGGCGGGCTGGATGGAGAGTTGGCCGTGTCGTCTCAACTGATTGCGGCCCATGCCCGCCGCGAGGTCTATTCTTCTGCCGCTGTAAAGGCGCATGATGGGGGGGATCTTCGACTTGAGAGGATGGGACGGATCGGCCGGGTCGACTCGATCTGCGTGAAACGGTCTGATCGTCCAGACCTTTCCCTTGCTGCTTTGACGGTTCTTCTTCGAGATTTGGCCCGGCACTGTTCTCGAGAAGTGGTGTTTTTATGGGATGGCGCTCCTCCAGGTGAGGAGGATGCTTTGGCTCTCTTTGAAGGGCTGACGGAGCCCCCTCAATCGAGGTGGGCTGCCGCACCGGTCTGGATCGCCGCGGAAGATGACGCATCTGCTTGCGTGCTCGTCTCGGCGCTGCACCGAGTGCGAACGGACTCTTATGGTCGAGTTCCGGGGCTTCGCCTGACTCTTTCTTCAGTGGAGTCGGTGACGCTCAAGGAAGCGATTTCTCGCGAAGCAACCCACGATACTCTCGCTTTTTCTGTTCTTTCTCCTGCACCACACTTGTGTTTGGAATCTGTTTCTCTAAACCTCGCACGTCTCGCTTTTCGTGCCGGACGGGGAAAAATTGCACGGTTTCTTTCCTCTGTCGAACATTGCAGTAACATCGCTATACAGGCGTTGGTGACTCGGGGAGAGGGGCGAGATGGCCGCCCCGTGATGTCGTCGACTCTTGCACGTTGTCTGGAGGAGGTGGCGATGACAGCAGGACAGAGGCATACCCGACTCGCATTGTCTGGCATGCGGTCTGCAGGGATGATCCTCATGGGAGATCGCCACCGAAGCGAAGAAGTGCTTTTGGATCTCTCATCCTCTGTTGGAGAAAGGATTCCCGCGGGCTGGGGGAATTCGGGGAAGAGGGTCGTGGACTTTGCTTCCGCTTCAGTGCGGGAAACCTTTGGTCGGACGGATCTTTCGCAGCATTCTGAGGGCAGGGACCTGCTCCGTGTTTCAGAAGATCGAGGGATCTATCGGTATGGGGGGGCATGGCTCGTGGGTCGTGGAGTTGATTCTTCGAGCCTCGGGTCTTTCGCGGCAGAGGTATCGCTTCGTCTTGGTGTTGATGCGACGGCGGCGATCCCGAGAAGTACGGGGAGTGCGGAAGATCGGATGCGTTTTCTCCGAGCCTACGACCGCACGACACGAAAGGCCCTGGAGATCGCATCGTGCGCTTGACACGACTGGAACTCTACGGGTTTAAGAGTTTTGCCGATCGTACGGCGATCGATCTGAATGATGGTCTGACGGCGATCATTGGCCCCAACGGTTGCGGGAAGTCCAACATTATGGATGCCGTGAAATGGGCCTTAGGCGAACAGAGGGCAACGGTGTTGCGTGGCGACGAAATGATGGACGTTGTGTTCAAAGGGAATGGGACGCGTCGCCCGAGAAACTTTGCCGAGGTGTCGCTGACCTTTGACAACACCGACGGTGTGCTTCCCGTGGAGTACCAAGAAGTTGTCATCACGCGTCGGCTATTCCGTTCGGGGGAGAGCGAGTATCTGATTAACCGGGACAAATGCCGCCTGAAGGACGTGCGCAATCTTCTCCTGGACACAGGCCTGGGGACTTCGGCCTACTCGATCATGGAGCAGGGGAGAATCGATGCCATCTTGAGCGCCAACCCGTCTGATCGCCGCCAGATCTTCGAGGAGGCCGCGGGGGTGAGTCGTTATCGGGCACAGCGTCGTGAGAGTGAAAGCAAACTTGCCAGAACTGAACAGAACCTGCTTCGCCTCGGGGACATTGTGGAGGAACTCGAGAAGCGGCTTCGTTCGCTCAAAAATCAAGCCGGGCGAGCTCGGAGTTATGTCTCCGCGCAGGAGAGGCTCGCCGAACTCAAATCTCTGTTTTACGTTCACCGCTGGGAAGAACTCGATGGGGAACTTGCCTCACTGACCGAGTTGGGGAAGGTCAGAGAACGAGAGCAGGAGGCCTCGCGTCAGAAACTCACCGGAGTTCGTCAGGAACTCGACGCCATCCAAGGTCAGGTGGCCGGGGCTCGGGAAGCGGTGGACGAGGCGGCGGAAGCCTTTCGAAAGGCGACCTCAGAATCGGAAGCCCTTTCGGGACGCGAAGAGTCATTGCAGGATCGTCGGGAGGATTTGACAAAACGAAAGGCTGAATCGGATGTCCGCATTTCGGAATTGCGGCAGGTCTTGTCCGATCGAGAGGGCGAAGGAGCGCACCTCAGGGAAAAGCAAAATGCTCTTGAGGAGTCCCGAGCGTCTGGCGCAGAAGAGGTGTTCGTTCTTGAGCGATCCCTGGCCGAGGGGGAGGAGCGATTCCAGGAGTGGCGAGGGAAGGAAGAGAAACGTCGCGCAGAGACCCTGGACCATCAGGAGGTGCTGACAGAAGTTCGAGAGCAACTCACAGAGATGAAGTCTCGCCAAGCGGGGATCAAGGCGTCTTTTGAGAGCATTCGGGGAAGGGCAGAGGCTCTTGAGCAGGAACTTGAGAAGAGCGCGTCTCTTGAAGGGAGTCTCTTTGCTGGAGCGCGTCATCTTGCAGTAAATCTTGAACAGGCACACCGCCAGGTGGAGGACCAAAGGCAGCAAAAAGACTCCCTGGCAGGAAAGGTCGACGGACGGGATGACCAACTTGCTCGCCTTCGGGAAGAACTCGCTCGCGTGGACAGTCGCCGTGCGGCCCTCGAAGAGATGATCACTCTTCGCGAGGGCCTTTCTCCAGGCCCTCGGGCAGTGCTGGACTCAGGCCTTCAGGGCGTGGAAGGGTTGGTTGTGGACCTGTTCACGGTTTCTGGGGGCCTTGCTCGAGCGGTAGAGGCCGCCCTCGGATCAAAGGGGGAGGCCGTGGTGATGCGTTCGCGGCGAGATGCCCTTGCCGCGGCTCAGTTTGTCGAGGAGAAAGAGGCAGGTCAGGTCCTCTTGTTGTCTCAAGACACCCTTCGCAAGAGAACGCGCTCGGCGGAAGGCTCCCGTCTCTTCAAACATCTCGACGTGAAGGGAGACACGGCGGTTGTCGAGGCCCTCTTGGGGCATGTCTGTCTCGTTGATGATCGGGAGGCGCTCTTGGCTTGCGAGCCGGACGGAGTCACGGTCTGGGTCACACGGTCTGGAGAAGTGCTCGACGAAGGAGGTGTCCTGCGAGTTGGCCAGCCAGGAGTGGAGGGAGGGCTCCTCACTCGCCGGGCTGAGTGTGAGGATCTCCAGCGCCAAACCTCCGAAATTGAGAAACGGCTTGAGTCGTTGGCTGAGGAAAGAAAAAGGGAGATGGAGACTCTTGTCGCCAGAGAGGGTGACCTGGATAAGGCGCTCGCCCGCGTACAGAAGATTGAAGCAGAACGAGAACGCACCCAAGAACGAGAACGCCAGGCGGCCGAACGAAAGGTGGCTTTAGAACAGGATCTGGCTGGCCATCACGAGGAACTTTCCGGTTTCGATCGGGAGCGAGAATCCCTGGCAGGTCAACTCAAAGAGATGTCCGGGCGGGAGAGCGCACTCTTAGAAACGGTCGAGCGAGATCGTGAGGAGGAGGTGGCTGCAACTGTCCGACGAGAACAGTTTGAGATGGACGTGTCGGGGCGAAGCGAGAAACTCGCTACCGCTCGACTGGAGTTGTCGCGTCGAGATGAGCGCCGGGAGGCCTTGATCGCTGAAATCCGCCAGGTGGACCGAGCGATCACGGACCGAAAGGGTGATTTGGAATCCACCGTCGAGGAACGATCCCAACTCGTGGAAAGGGACGGGGAAATCGGGAAGGAACTTGAGCAGCTTGTGGAAAGGGGGCGGGCGCTTGCCGAGCATCGTGACCAGATGGCAGGTCAGTTGGGGACGGTGAAAGAGAAGGGAGAGTCCTTGCAGGGCCATCTGGAAGGAGCGCGGAAACGCCTTGAACTGACCGAAGAGGCGTCAGAAAAGGCGGGGGTGGTGTTGAATGAGCACCGGATGAGCGAGCAGGAAGTTCGCATCCGCCGAGAAGGGCTTCGGGAGAAGGTCCTCGAGGAACTGGAAGTTGACCTTGCGGAGGAGAAGCCAGCCTTGGAAGAGGCGGCTCAGGAAGAGGGTGAGACCGACTGGAAGAGGGTGGAAGAGGAGATCGAACAACTTCGGCAAAAGATGAGCCGGATGGGCAACGTGAATCTCACGGCAATCGACGAACTCGACGAAGTCGAAGAGAGGCACACGTTTCTCGCCAATCAGCAGAACGATCTCCTCGGTGCTCGAAAGACTCTCCAAGAGACCATCGAACGCCTGAACAAGGAGTCCAAGGAGAAGTTCCTCGAGACGTTCGTCGAGGTGCGTGAACATTTTCGGTCGATTTTCCGCAAACTTTTCCAGGGAGGAAAAGCCGACATTCACCTTCAGGACGCCGAGAATATTCTTGAGACGGGAGTGGATATTGTTGCAGCGCCGCCTGGAAAGGATGCCCGCTCGATCAGTCTTCTTTCAGGGGGAGAGAGGACTTTGACCGCCGTCGGGCTTCTCTTTGCCCTGTTCAAGACCCGTCCCAGCCCCGTGTGCTTGCTCGACGAGGTTGACGCGGCGCTTGACGAAACCAATATCGATCGCTTCTGCCGTGTTCTCGAGGACTTCCTCAGTCAAAGTCAATTTGTGGTTGTGACGCACGCCCGCCGAACCATGTCCTACGCCAACGCTCTGTATGGCATCACCATGCAAGAGCACGGGATTAGTCGAGCCATCGGATTAACGCTGGATCAAACCGACTCGTTCGGCGAGGGGGGCGACCGTGTTGGAAAACGGAAAGATGCGGCAGCGGGTCAGCGGCGCACGGAACCTTCTCCCTCCTCGGAGTCGGCACCTGCGTCACGGGGCAGGGATGTCGTGGAGGGCGGGCGCCTTGGGGCGGGTGACGAGGCGGAAACCACAGGTGTGGAAGAGACTTGAGTTTGTTGGCCTGAATGGGATTTTTCTAAATCTCGTGAGGCGAGACCCCTGTCATACTCGGTGGTTCGGATAGGATCCTCCACGTGGGTAGCCCAAAGACAGATGACGTTGCCGTGACGCATGACACAGAGGCATCTCCTACGGGGGAGCATCCCAGCCCCTCCTCCATCACGGACTTGATTGGTGACGGGCTGGTTGGCTTTTTTCTCGCCATCCTCCGTCTCCTGCCGCGCAGAACGTGCCATCGGTCGGCAAGAGGGTTGGGGAGGCTGCTTTACGCTTTAGGAGGCAGTCGTCGAAAGGAATCTGTCGAGCGGGCGCAGGAGTTGCTGGGGGTCACGGAGCGAGAGGCACGCTCCATTGTCTTGGGAAGTTACCAGACCTTGGTCCTCAATGTGGTGGAGCCCCTTCAATGGATCGGAGCGAAGGGCGGAGAAGAGTGGCTCGACCGAGTCGAGATTCAGGGAAGGGAGCACCTCGAGGAAGCTTTCCAGAGTGGCAGGCCTGTCTTGCTGTGCAGCGGGCACATCGGGGCCTGGGAACTCATCCCCATGATTGTTGGTCGCCTCGAGAAGCCGATCTGGGTTATCGGTCGCCCCTTCGCCAACGCCCGTCTCAATGTTCGCCTTGATCGATCAAAGCGTCCTGGAGTCGCCGGATCGATCGACAAGGACGAGGTGCGAAAACTGACCGAGGTGATGCGGCGGGGCGAGGCCCTTCTCGCTCTCCTTGACCAGCGTGCGAGGCGGCATGGTTTGGTCATGCCGTTTCTCGGGCGACCAGCGTCTCAGCACCGCCTCGCCGGGGCTATGGGCCGACGCCTGAAGGCACTTTGCCTTCCCGTCTATGTGATTCGCAAAAACACCCCGTTCCAGTGGAAACTTGTTGTTGAAGCGCCCGTAGAGGTTCGCGCTGACCTTGAGGGGCTTGAGGCGGAATTGGACGTGATGTCCGCCATTTCCGACTCCCTCGAAAATCTCGTTCGATCCCATCCTGAGCAGTGGTTATGGATCCATGACAGGTGGTATCGGGCCGAAACGGGCCGAGAAACGGCTACTATGGGGCAACAGGCAGGGGATGGAGAGTCCTCTTCGGCAACTCCAGAAGGTACAAACCTTTCCTGATCCCGTACGAATCCCAGTTCGATTCCGCAGAATAGGACGTGGAGTAGCCCATGGATTATCCACCTCTCGATTTTTCCCGCATCAAGACGTCCAGCGTCTCTGATCGTGCGCACAAGGTGGACACGAGTGTTTTCGCCAAGGCTCTCGATCCGACGGGAGCCGATGATGTTCTCGATACCTTTCCAGACATTCTGGGGGCCCAGGCTCTGCACCGCCTCGCTGAAAAGGTGGTGGATGCCCACCGGAAGGGGTGCCCGGTGCTTCTCGGTTTTGGTGGACACCTTGTGAAGACGGGGCTCTCGCCTCTCATTATCGATCTGATGGAACGAGGTGTGATCGGTGGCCTGGTGACGCACGGTGCAGGAGCAATCCATGACTACGAGATCGCCGCCGTGGGCCACAGCAGCGAAGACGTGGGCCCTGGCCTCGAATCAGGGGAATGGGGGATGGTGCATGAGACTGCATCGGCACTGAATCAAGGGGCGGCACGGGCTGTTGAAGAAGGCATCGGGCTTGGTGAGGCAATGGGGAAGACTGTCGTGGAGGGTGATTTGCCTCACGGTGAACTGAGCCTCCTCGGTGCCGCTGTCCGCCTCGGTCTTCCCGTGACGGTGCACGTTGCCATCGGCACCGATACGGTGCACATGCACGAGAGTGCCGACGGGGCGTCGATCGGGGAAGCTTCCATGACTGATTTTCGGAATCTGGCCGCCGTGGTGGCGCAACTCTCCGGCGGGGTCTATCTGAACGTCGGGTCGGCGGTGATCTTGCCAGAGGTTTTCGTTAAGGCCTTGAATGTAGCCCGAAATCTGGGCCACGACGTGTCGGATTTCTGTACGGCAAACTTGGATATGCTGCGTCACTATCGACCCTCGGTGAATGTTCTCGAACGTCCCGGCGGTGAGGCGATTGAGATCACCGGGCATCATGAGATTAATGTGCCCCTTTTGCGGTGGGCGATTCTCAAACGGCTGGGGGCATCGTGATGAGCGGTTTGGGGAATTGGTTACATCCTGACACCCCCCCCTCAGTCCTTGGTGTGGGGGATCTCATCCTCGATCGGTATCAGCATGGGAGCACGGATCGGATTTCTCCCGAGGCACCCATCGCCATTCTGGCGGCGTCTCACGAGGAACATCGTCTCGGGGGCTGCGGGAATGTCGCGGCAAATCTTGCTGCGCTCGGCGCCAAGGTCGAGTGTGTCGCGGTGATCGGTGAGGATGAAGCCGCGGCCCGTTTGAATGACTTGCTGAACGAAGTGGGTGTGGGGTCCCAGGGCCTTGTGGTGGATGGAGGACGTCCGACCATCAGGAAGACGCGCATCGTAAGTCAGAACCAGCAGTTGCTTCGTATTGACGAAGAACGGACCGAGTCTCTCTCTGGTGCGGTGGAAGCAGATGTTCTCGCGGCTTTGGAACGGGCGCTGGGGGGGGTGGATATCGTGGTGGTGTCAGATTATGGCAAGGGGACCCTCACCGAATCTGTGTTGAATCGGCTGTGCCAAGAGCGCGGTGAATTGAAGGTGCTCGTTGATCCCAAGGGCAAAGACTATGGGCGGTATCGGGGGGCGACGCTTCTGACGCCCAATCGAATGGAAGCCGAGAGTGCGACGGGGATCTCATGCAAGGACGAGAGTTCAACGAAGGAGGCCGCCAAGGCGCTTTGTGAGATGGCGGGCCTTGAGTCTGTTGTCATCACGCTGGGGGCTGACGGGATGTACTGCGCCACCGCAGATGGAGGCTCGGAATGGTCTGTGGCCGCTAATTCTCAGTCAGTTTATGACGTGACGGGTGCGGGAGACACGGTGATCGGCATGATGGCGTTTGCCCTCGCGGCGGGAGCGGGTCTGGAAGATGCCGTGACCCTTGCCAATGCGGCGGCAGGACTGGCAGTTCAGCGATTCGGGGTCGTCGCACTGACGGCTGACGAAGTGGAGTCAGCGCTTTCGGTGAAGGGGGCTTCGTCGGACAAGGTGCTGTCTCAGGAGCGACTCGTGGCACGGCTTTCGGCTGAGAAAAAGGCCGGTCAGCGATTGGTTTTCACGAATGGGTGTTTCGACCTCCTTCACGTCGGGCACCTGAGCTACCTGCGGGAGGCCCGATCCCACGGCGATCTTCTCATTGTGGGTGTCAATGACGACGGATCTGTTACACGCCTCAAGGGGGAGGGGAGACCCGTGAACCCCGTTGACGATCGTGTCGAGTTGCTGGCTGGACTGGAGTGTGTTTCCTTCGTGACGACTTTCTCGGAAGACACACCTCAACAACTGATTGAAGCCATTACCCCCAATGTTCTCGTGAAGGGGAAGGACTGGGAAGAGGCTGGAGTGGTGGGTGCAGAATGGGTCGAGAGCCACGGCGGAAAGGTGGTGCTTGCGGATCTTCGTGAGGGCCATTCAACCACGGAGATGTTGGAAAAACTCGGCTCTGAAAACGAGTCCTGACTCCTTTAGGTCAATTGTCCCATGTCCGGTGATGTCGCAAATCCCTCCGTGCCAGCCCCGGCCCGCCTCGTTGTTCGTCTGCCGAATTGGATCGGGGACATTGTGATGGCGACGCCGGCATTGCGGGCACTCCGGACCCATTGGCCCGATGCGCACATCGCCGTCGCCGGCCCGGCCCATGCGCAGCCCCTCCTCAAAGGGTTGGAAAGTATCGATGAGGTGATCGCACTCCCCTCCCGAAAAGAGGGGGGAGTGGGGGCTCTCCGGACAGGGGCTGCCCTCTTAAGAGAGGGGGCGTTTGAGATGGCTCTGCTCCTGACCCACTCCTTTTCGACGTCCCTGGTGGCCCGATGGGCCGGGATCCCTCGCCGGGCAGGGTATGGAGGAGGGTGGCGTTCGTCTCTTTTGACGGACGTCGTTCCCTGCGGCAGGGAGCGTGGCCGTCATCGCATGCCGATCCCGATGGTGGAGTCCTACTTTCGTTTGCTGGAAGCCCTGGGCATTCCCCGTGGATCTCACCGATTTGAGCTTGCGGTGACGGATGAGGAAGAAGGCAAGGCGAGAGATTGGCTGGAGCGACATGGCATCGAGGAGGGCGAATCGGTCTTTGGAATCCATGCGGGGTCTTCGTTTGGCCCCAGCAAACTCTGGATTCCAGAGCGTTTTGCCGAGGTCGCTGATCGTCTCTACGAGCGCCATGGAAGTCGGTCGATCCTGTTTTGCGGGCCTTTGGAGCAGGACCTTGTTCGAGAGATCGCAAGCCATGCCAAGAGTCCCATCCTCCAGGCGGCTGATGACCCCATTGATTTGGCGACGTTGAAGGCGGTGATTCGCCGGCTCAAACTGCTGATCTCGACGGACACGGGGCCACGCCATCTTGGCCCCGCGTTCGACATCCCGACGGTTGTTCTGATGGGGAGTACGGATCCGAGGTTTACCAACACCAATCTGCACGACAGTTTGGTGGTGCGAACCGAAGTCGACTGCAGTCCGTGTCAGTTGAAAGTGTGTCCGATCGATCACCGGTGCATGGAAAGATTGACGCCTGACATGGTCCTGGCAGCGACAGAGCGGTTGCTTCAAAGATGAAGGACATCGAACAAACCACAGAGTCGGATCGGCCCGTCGTTTCGTTGGGAACCCACCCTTCTCCGCACCCTTTCATCCGGCGTGGCCTGATCAAGGAGGCTCCCTCGGGCCTTTCGAACGGGTACATCGTGCGTTTGGTTTCCAATGAGGGCGTCGAACTCGGTGATGCTTTTTGGTCAAACCAGTCCGACATCGCCGCACGTCTTCTCACTCCTCCGGGAGTACCCTTTGACCGCTCCTTCCTTCGGGCGGCTCTCGATCGGGCCGTCACATTGCGCGAGAACATGGCGGGCCTCACGGATGGGACAGAGGCTTTTCGGGTGGTGCATGCTGAAGGGGACGGGCTCTCGGGTCTCGTGGTCGATCGGTTGGGGGATGTTCTGTCCGGCCAACTTTTTAGCGCGGGATGGAAACCCTACGTTGAGGACATCTTGGAGCTTCTCCATGGCCGTCTCGGTACACACCACCATGTGTTCACCATGGATTCCCGTGTTGCTCGTCTTGAAGGGGTGAAACCATTTCGGTTGGAGAGCGAGGACCTTCCAGAGCAGATGCGAATCGTCGAGAACGGTGCGCGCTATCACATCGACCTGTCCGGAGGACACAAGACGGGCTTCTTTTGTGATCAGCGTGAGAATCGTCGCGACCTCGTTGCTCTTACGGAAGGGAAAGACCTTCTGGATCTTTGCTGTCACTCGGGAGGATTTGGCGTGGCTGCTGCGGTGACGGGAAGCCCCAATTCGGTGACCGCTGTCGATCTCGATGAAGAAGCCCTGGCTCTGGCTCGCCGAAATGCCAACACAAACCAGGCGAAGATTTCCTTTATTCATGCAGATGCTTTTGACTGGGCTCGGCAGGTGGAGAAAACAGGACGCCGGTTTGATGTCGTCGTTCTTGATCCGCCAAAATTCATTCCGACGCGTCGAGATGAAGGAAAAGGAGAGTCCCAATACCGAGACCTCAATCGGCTCGCCATGGCACTTGTTGCGGACGGGGGGCTTCTTTTGACCTGTTCGTGTTCAGGCCTCCTGTCGTCCTCTCGTTTTCGCGAACTCCTGACTTCGGCCGGGCGGCGTGCGGGAAAAATCGTGCGAATCATTCGCAAGACAGGCGCGGGGCCCGACCACCCTGTGGCACTGGAATGCCCGGAGTCGGAATATCTCACGGCGTTCTGGATGCAGGTTGAAGACTCAAAGGGAAGTCGCGGGGGGGCGTCATGACGCCAGAACCGGCTTCTAAGAACCAACTTCGACATCTTGAAGGACTGCAGGGGAAGAAGGAGCGTCGAGAGTCAGGACACTTTCTGGTCGAGGGCCCACGATTTTTAGGTGAGGCGCTGTCCGCGG
>JAZALG010000038.1:0-10772 GCA_036229545.1 Planctomycetota bacterium
TTTAAAGCAAATGGAAGACGAAGCAAATTTGGTAGACATAGATATGCCATCTGGTGAGCCAGATACCAATCAAGCCACAGCTGAAACTAAAACTTCTGTAGGTCAAGAAAATTTATCTGAGACAAGTCCCGCTGAAGAAGAAGCACCCGCTGAAGAAGAAGCTCCAGCAGAAGAGGAAGCACCCGTTGAAGAAGAAGCTCCCGCTAAAGAAGAAGCTCCTGCTGAAGAAGAAGCTCCAGCAGAAGAAGAAGCACCTGCTGAGGAAGAACCTCCAGTAGAAGGAGAAGCTCCCGCAGAGGAAGAAGCTCCAGCTGAAGAAGAGGCTCCTGCTGAAGAGGAAACTCCTGCTGAGGAAGAGGCCACCGAGTCTGGAGAGGGCGGCGAGCCAGAAGATGTTGATCAGCCAAAGGACGGCGAATAGAGGCTTAAGGGTGCCAGGATAAATGAGCAAAATCGTGCAAGAGAGAAGGTTGAGCGGTCTTTTGGATCGCCTGGATGATTTATTTGGTGAGGTGACGATGGTCGAAACGACATCGATCCTTGAGAAGGCTGTGTATCTCATCGTTCGGGAAGGGGACACCCCTTCGGCAACACGCAGAGCAATGAAGTCACTCATGCAGGACTTCGTGGATTGGAACGAAGTACGTGCTTCGCGACCTTCTGAACTTGCTCGAATGATGACCGGTTCGTCAAAGGCCGCATCTCATCACCGAATGGTTGGGCGTGCCCGCCGGATCAAGGAGTTACTTGATCAGGTGTACAACGACAGAAATGAAGCGGATCTCGATTTTGTCCAGGAAATGAAAATGCAGGACCAGTTGGAGTACCTCGAAGATTTGGATGATCTTGGAATTCATAATGCTTATGCACTTCTCCAGTGGGTGCTGGGCACCGAGAAATTGGTGTTGCCGTGTTCGCCAGCGGCAAAGGTCGCTTTGAAGACCGGGGTCTTGAAGAGCGCGGCTGTTATAAAAGCCCGAAAAGATCTTGGTGAGCTATGTCCGCCATCGCGATATGTGGCTCTCCAGGCCCATCTCACGGAACTCGGTGAACTTGAAGAGGATGACGAGTTTCCTGCGGCATTGCAGGAGTATGTCGACTGAGGCTCACTCATGGATTGGGTAATTGCAGAGAGTGCCTTGGGCCCGTGGGTGCTCGCCTCTGCTTCGCCCCGTAGGCGAGATCTTTTATCTCGGGTGGGGCTTACTTTTGAGGTGATCCCTGCGTCTGTTGACGAAGCCAGATTGCCCGGTGAAAGTCCGAGTGATCTCTGTCGGCGTCTTGCCGAGATGAAAGCGCACCGAATCTCTCAATCACGAGACACGGGGACAATCTTGGGTGGAGATACCGTTGTTGCGCTTGCTGATGATGTGTTTGGGAAACCACAAAGTGAAGAGGAGGCTTGGTCTATGCTTTCAACCTTGTCCACAGTCGAGCACGATGTGCTCAGTGGAGTTGCTTTGCTTCACGCACCATCAGGTCTTGGGGTCTCTGAAGTTTCCCATGCTCGTGTCTCATTCGATCACTTGGACCAAGACACTCTGCAGGAGTACGTAGAGACGGGGGAATGGTGTGGGAAGGCGGGCGGCTACGCAATTCAAGGTGGAGCACAGGCTTTTGCACACCTCATTGATGGCGACTTGGATACGGTGATTGGCCTTCCCATGAACAGTGTCCATCGACTAGTCCATCAACTCGTCGCGACGATTGATGAGACACGAAGGGGAGATTCGTGAAAGCGCATCATATTGCTGTGGCAGTTTGGTGTTGTTTTTTGATTGGAGTTGGATGCTCTGACAAGGAAACGAGTTTTTCTCCAGTGGAGTCTGCTGCTGTCACCGATGTAATGGTGGCAGGGGAAACGATCATCACGGAATTAGCGCTCGATAATCTGGCGCGTACACGTGGTCTGATGAGTAGGACAAAACTGGGTGATCACGAAGGGATGCTCTTTGTATTTCCAGATTCTGAGATTCGTCGTTTTTGGATGAATGACACGTTGATCGGCTTGGACATCATTTTTTTGGAGGATGATGGAAGAATTATCAATGTGGAAGAGGCTCCTCCTGGCGTTGAAAAACCTGGGTTTTATTCGGACCAACCGTGCCGTGTGGTTCTTGAATTACGCCGAGGATGGTGCGCTGAAAGGGGTGTGGAGGCAGGGGATCGGGTTTCTTTTGTGGGAGGCCTCCTTGAGCGGGCGAGACTTTGAAGTCTCTTGGAGGGTTGATCAACTTCGCTGACGACATAGAATCCTGAGTTCGATCTAGAGAGGAATTGCCTCGCTCTTGGTAGCAGGGCAAATGCAGTGTCGCGCGCACATCATCTTGGTGCGACAGAAGGGACATTTATGAAAAACGAGATTCATCCCGAGTACGTAGCGTGTGATGTGACATGTGGCTGCGGGAACCAGTTTTCGACCCGAGCTACCATGGCAGAGTTGAAAGTTGATATTTGCAGTGCATGTCATCCCTTCTATACAGGGCAACAGAAGTTTGTTGATACGGCTGGCCGAATTGAGAAGTTCAACCGCCGTGTTGCCCATCGACAGGCATTGGAAGAAGGGGAAAAGGCCTAACGAACCGGCTCGTCTGGGCGCACTTTGGTGCAGAGTGCCTGGGACGGCATGAGCGACCCGGAAAAATTGCGGAATGTTTACTCGCCTCAAGAAATGCGCAGAGCGCAGCCGCGAACTTGAAAAACTACTCAGCGATCCGGAAGTGCACAAGCATCCTGGGCGACTCACCGCGCTGATGCGGGAGTTGGGCGGCCTCAAGAAAAAAACCGAGGCGTACGAGCGCTGGGTCGAACTTCAGGATCGATTGTTGAAAGCCGAAGAGTTGGTGGGCGACCCGGATCCAGACGTAGGAGTTCTTGCATCCGAAGAAGTGGTGGAAATCCAGGGCAAGGTGGACGCGATGGTCGACGCCTTGAAAGCAGAGGTCGCTGACGATGATCCGCATCGCGGACGGAACGTCATATTGGAGATTCGGGCTGGAACGGGAGGAGATGAAGCCACACTTTTTGCCGCGGACTTAATGCGCATCTACACTCGGTTTGCGGAGCGAAACAACTTGAAGGTGGAATCTATTTCCGCCCATGGCTCAGATGTGGGTGGATACAAGGAAGTTGTGCTGGGAGTGAGCGGGTCCGAAGCATGGGATCTCTTCCGCTATGAATCGGGCGGTCACCGAGTCCAGCGTGTCCCGACAACCGAATCGCAAGGGCGTATTCATACTTCTGCCGCGACGGTTGCGGCTTTGCCGGAAGCCGAGGAGATCGACTGCGCCATCGAGGAATCTGATCTGCGGGTCGATACGTTCCGATCGAGTGGCCCCGGGGGGCAAAGCGTGAACAAGACATCGAGCGCCATCCGCATTACACATCTCCCCACTGATCTCGTTGTGCAGTGCCAAGATGAGAAGAGTCAGCATAAGAACAAAAGCAAGGCTTTGCGCATGTTGCGATCCCGCCTCATGGATATCGAGGCGCAGAACCGGAAAGCAGAGGAGGATGCGACACGACGAAGTATGATCGGTTCAGGAGATCGATCCGAGAGGGTTCGAACCTACAATTGGCCGCAAAATCGTGTGACGGATCATCGCCTCAAGGAGTCGTACAGTCTTGAGCGTATCCTCCTCGGGCAGCTTGACGACGTCGTCGCCGAGTTGCGCGAACGCGATTTGGAAGAAAAGATAACAGCCCTGGGCGAAGGAGCGAGTTGACGTGAGTGATCTGAACGACAGTACCGGCAAGAACCCGGACGACTTTGATCTTGAGATGGACTTTGACATTGAGCCGGGTGAAGGCTTAACCGAAGCGGATCCCACGTCTGAGGAGACGGATGTGTCACCCGCTCTTTCTGAACCACTAGAGGACGACATGGATGATTTGGAGGAGAGCGATCAGGATCTATCCGATGTGACGGATTTTGAAGAAGAGGAGGAGTCCCCTGCGGACAGCGGAGACATGGAACTCGAGCCGCTCTTGGCAGACGACGTTGTGGAGGAAACTCTCGAAGAGGTCTCGTCAGCCATCGAGGATTCGGACTTTGGTAACCTGGGTGCTGCGGAGCCGGACGATCTTTCACCGATCACAGAGGGAGACTCTGACGTCACTTTGGATTTTGTGGCTGATGGCGGAGAAGGCGAGAGCACAGACCTCGAGGCCTTAGAATCTATGGATGAGGAACCGGTTCCTGAAATCCTTGACGAGGGTCTCTTGGTTGTGGCCGAAGGCGCGGTCGCGGAAGAGACTCTTCCTGGAGATAACCAGGAGCCAGGCGCCGAACCCGTTGTCGCTGATGCTGTAGAAGGGCAGTGGGTCTGGCAATACGCAGCGCCGGCGCCCCTCCCGCCATTCAGCGCCCGTTTTTTCTCAGGGATGGCTCTGGCAGAGCTGTATCGCTTCTTCGCTTGCGGGTTGTTGGTTGCCGTTGGCGCATTACTTCCTTGGCGCACGGGTGATGTGCACGTTGCTGGGTATGAACTCACTGTTGGCGCTTTGACACTGGCCGTTGCCGTCTGGCTCTGCCTGTCAGCCTGCTACAGCATTTATACCGGGCGTCAGAAGATCATCCCCGTGTTTCTCATGTTGATCCCTTTCGAAGCGAGCCTTGTGAGATTCTTTGAATCATGGGGAGCCGTGTCTGACATGGGATTCAAGGAACGTCTGTCGGGTGTGTTCGAACATGCCGGAACTGGCGTGATGTTTACCGTTTTTGGTTCAACCATTGTTGTCGGACAGTTGCTGAGTGTTCTCGTGAAGGTGTTTCAAAAAACCCCAGAAGAGAAAGAGAAAGCGGCACGTCGAACCAAGAGCCGAGACAAAGACAGCTCGAAGAAGAAAGATAAACGGGAAAAGAAGGGCAAAAAGGACAAGGGAGAGGACTCTCTCGAAGCAGGTGACAAAAAGGATGGCAAGGGTCGGAAGGGAAGGCGACGTAGACGGCGCTGAACTCCCTTCCATGGGGAGTCTCTTATCGCGAGCTGCTCGACGATTGGAATCACGAGCAGGCGATCACGGTGTAGCGCGCCTCGAAGCGGAGGTGTTGCTCGCACACGTCATGGGAGTGCGTCGAGAGGCGCTCTTTGCAGAGCCTGTTCTCGATGCACCGGCTATTCAGCAATTTTTGAATCTTGTTCATCAGCGTGAGACTACGGCTTGTCCTGTCGCCTATCTTGTCGGAGAGCGTTCCTGGCTTGATTTAGATCTAGTGGTCGATTCAAGGGCTCTGATTCCTCGCCCCGAGACAGAGTTGGTCGCAGAGGCTCTTTTTAATCTCATTGATTCAGGAGAAGTTCCTTCTGGCCCCATTGCTGACCGTGGTGTTGGTTCCGGGGCGCTGTCCGTCGCAGCGGCTTCCCGGCGGAGTGTTGTGGCTGTCGATAAGGACTCTGGAGCGCTGCAGGTCGCTCGAGTGAACGTTGCGAACTATGCAGACCGGCACCCTATCCATCTTCTCCAAGGGGACGGCCTTTCCGCCGTACGTGCGGACTGTTTCGCCGCTGTGGTGGCGAATCCACCCTATATCCATCCACACGAAGTCGAATCGCTCCCACCAGACGTTCGGAACCACGAGCCACTCTGCGCATTGGTTCCAGAGGGTGGATCTGTCTCGGCGTCTTTCCTCGCGCTGGTGAGGGAGTCCATGAGGGCTCTTAAACCCAAGGGCTGGCTAATTTCAGAAGTGGGAAAAGGCCAAGCGTCCGAGGTGATGGAAATGATGGGAGGTGTCGGATTTACAGAGATCTCTGTGCTAGATGATCTGGCCGGTATCGCTCGGGTTGTTGTTGCCCGTTGCCCACTTACCGAAAGGTGAGGCTCACTTTCTAGGATTCGCTGTCGGACTCGATAAACGCAGCGAGGGTGGCGCGATTTTCTTCATCCATATGAGTAAAGAAGATCGCGACGAGGTGATTCCCATCATCCTGCTCTTCGCTGCGGACGACGGCACCCCCAGCCTTGAAGGGTTGTTCGAGATTCGTCGCCGGGAGTTGCATGGAGATCTCAAGGATGGTCATGTCATCGAAGGGCCGTGGTGAAAGGCACGAGAGCCCTGACATGCTGATGTCCTGAAGCATGGCCGGTCCGTCACTGCCACCAAGTTCGACGTGTCCCTGAATCGAAAACCGCTTGTGGAGACGACGCTCCTCCGAGTTTTTTGGATCGCTCATGTCGAGTGTCTCAACGAATCTGATAGTAATGATGCCGCCATCGAGCCGATTACCCTAAGACAGACAGGCGGGAAATCCAAACGATGGAGGGGTGTCGGTTCGGTACGATGAACATACACCTTGATGGCTAGGACACTGTCGTGGCGATCAGGGTGCAATTGAAAAGTATAATTTTGCTGTGGAATGGAAATGGCGGTACGGGATCGCATTCATCCCTTCCATGGAACATGGTGCGAGAGGACGACAACAGATGGGTAACTTCAACAAGGTGTTCTTACTTGGCAATCTGACGCGGGATCCGGAAGTTAAGTCCCTTCCGACCGGCCAGACGGTGACAGCGTTAGGACTCGCCGTAAATCGAACCTACACAGTAGGGGGCCCCGGAGGGGAAAAACGGGAAGAGACGACGTTTGTGGACATAGATTATTGGGCCCGCAAGGGAGAGGTTGTTGCCCAGTACTTTAAGAAAGGCGACCCGATCTTTGTCGAAGGACGTTTGAACTTCCGCTCATGGGAAGACAAGGACGGGAATAAGCGCAGCAAGTTGAGTGTGACAGGGGAAAACTTTGAATTTGTAAGCGGCCGCCAGGGTGGGAACTCTGCTGCGCCACCCTCTGCGCCAGATGAGTCTGCCGGGATGCCGGAGCCTGCGGGAGGAGACGGCGGCGGATTTGATGAGGTGCCATTCTAGAACTCTGTGATGCGCATACTGCTTTTTGCCGGATTAGCAGAGGCCGTAGGACAGAGTCAGGTGGATTTAGTCCAAGGTGCCTCCACCCAAACAGCGGGTGACCTTGAGGTACGAATTCGCGAAGGCTATCCCGATCTTGCAAAAAGTCCATTTCGTATCGCAGTGAACCGGGTTTATGCCGAAGCGAATGACCCCGTTGTGGATGGAGACGAGGTGGCTTTGATCCCACCTGTCTCAGGGGGTTAGGCGATGATTGATATCCAAACCGAACCCATCGACCCGGAGGAGGTCTTGAGCAGTGTGGTCAATCCTCTCGGTGGTGCCGAGGTTCTTTTTTTAGGGCGGGTTCGGAGTGAAACGGACGGGCGTGAGGTGGTCCATCTTGATTACGAAGCTTATGGCGATATGGCTCAAAGTGAATTAGAAGACCTGGTGCAGCAAGTGCGTGGCGCCAATGATGTCCTGGGAATCGCCGTGAGTCACCGCATAGGCCGCCTAAAAGTTGGTGAGATCGCAGTGGCTGTTGCGGTCTCAGCCGAGCATCGTCCCGAGGCGTTTCGGGCATGCCGCTGGATGATCGACAAGGTGAAAGAGCGTGTCCCAATTTGGAAAAAGGAGTGTTTTGAAGACGGGAGTAAGTGGGTTGTCGAACATCCTTGAGCCGATTGTCATGTCGCAAAAGATGGCGAATCTTCCGCCCTATCCTTTTGCCGAGATCGACGCTCTTCGGGACCGTCGAGTTGCGGAAGGCGCCGATGTGATCGATTTCGGTGTGGGTGACCCTGTTGACCCGGTTCCGTTCAATGTGGTCGCAAAGACAATCGAGGGGCTTATCCAACATCGAACTTCTGGTTACCCCTCCTATGTGGGGAATAAGGAATTCCGTGTCGGTGCCGCGGCCTGGCTGAAGCGTCGTTTTGGGGTCACGCTCGATCCTGAGACGGAGATTACTTCTGCGGTTGGAAGTAAGGAGGCGATCTTTCATGTCGCGGGCGCATTTGTAGACCCAGGGGACTTTGTTGCCGTTCCTTCTCCGGGATATCCGCCCTACACCGCTGGGGCCAAGTGGGCGGACGCAGAGGTAATCTATTACCCGGTTCGTTCCTCGGGTTCGATCTTGCCCGACCTCACAGAACTGGCTGAGCAATGCGGTGATCGGCTACGCATGGTGTGGGTGACACAGCCCCATGTTCCCACAGGGCGCATCGCTCAAGCAGACGAGATCAAGGTTTTCATGCAACAAGCACATGAACGGAACATCCTCGTTTGCTCGGATGAGGCGTACTGCGAGTTGTGGATGGAGGCTCCTCCCACGTCCTTTCTTGAAGCCTCGGAAACACACGTTTTGGCATTTCATTCCCTGTCGAAGCAATCTTCGATGACGGGCTACAGAGTTGGATTTGTGAGCGGCAACGCATCGGCAACGCTCGCCTTTCGGCGACTAAAGATGACGATTGACTCAGGGGTACCGCAGTTCATTCAGCAGGGTGCACTGGCAGCATTGCTTGATGACGGTCCTGCTGAAAAGGCTCGTGAGAATTATCGCATCAAGGCCGATCTTCTCGTTGACGCCCTTCGGGCTGTGGGTTGTTGCGTGGATTTTCCAGAGGCAGGCTTCTATTTGTGGGCGAAGGCGCCTGGGGGGAGCACGGGGATTGAGTTTTCCCGTCGGTTACTCGAGGAAGAACCTGCGTTGGTCACCATGCCGGGAGAATGGTTAGCAGATCCATTGCCAGGACGAGACACCCATCCTGGGTCCAGCCGTGTTCGGTTCGCTCTTGTGCCACCCAACGATCGATGTCAGGAGGCCGCAATGCGGATTAGAAAGTGGAAAGCCTAAGACGAATCAATTTACACCTCGTGTCTTTGTCCGGACCCACCAGGTGATAAACGGGTCGATGATGGCGTGGGGGCTGGTTTTTTTCTTCTTGAGTTGTTCTGCGTGGGCCCAGCAGGAGTCGTCGGATGATCTTCTCTTTCTCCAGGAACTTTCTCGGGATATTCGTCGTGGGGGGAGTTACGCATCCCAACGCGATCTTGAGGAATATTTAGCGGAGTATCCCCAATCTCGGATGGGCAGGGACTTGGCTGCTCGTGGGGCACTGGCACGTGGGCGATTTTCGGAAGCACTCGACCATCTTGGGTTTCTCGATGACGCTTCTCCTCGCTTGCTGGCAAAGGGACTTTTGCGAGCGGGGCGTCTCGAAGAGGCCTTGACTCTGGGTGGTGAACTCAAGGACCAGCCTCTCCTTGGTGGCTTGATCCAGTGTAGAGCGCTTGACGGTCTGGGAAGACGGTTGGAGGCGCAGCGTCGTGCTCAAGTTTTGGTTGCTGATGTAGATGATCGAGATCTCGATGGTTTTGGACTGATGGACTACGGGGCGGTGCTTTTATTTCTCAGACGATTTGAAGTCGCAAATCAGGCACTCGTTTTTGCCGACGCCGAGCTTAATGGGAGGCAAGGCCGCAATTATGTAGTCAACGAACCCGAAGTTCTTGTGCTCTTAGGGGAAGTCTTTCACGCTGCTCGGCAGAGCGGCTCTGATGGTGACGATCGGACGCTGAAGATTCTCAACTCTGTCTTGGATGTTGATCCCTCACACGCTGACGCGCTGGTGGTGAAGGCAAAGGTTTACATGTACGGCATGAATGGCCGGGCCGCTGATGAGGCACTGGCTCAGGCGTTGATTCGAGACCCGAGTCATCCAGGAGCCCTTGTCATGCAGGCGAGGGCGCGCTTGCAAGCGCGACGGAGTGAGGAATGCCTTGCTTTGGCGGATCGTGTTCTGCGAGTCAATCCAAGGCACCGAGGTGCTTTGGCAGTCCGGGCAGTGGCCCTTGTCGTCACGGGGGCAGAGGGTGCTGATGAGGCTCAGAGTGAATTTAAACGACGTCATCCGGAGTCGGCTGAATACGACGCTCTCTTAGGCGAGGTCTTGCAATGGCACTATCGGTTTGCCGAATCGGTCCCAGCCTTTGAAGAAGCTTTACAGAAAGAAGCGGGGAATGACGACGCACTCCCACTTCTTGCCCAGAGCCTCGCTCATCTTGGTCGAGAGTCAGAGGCTCGGGCGGCGCTTGAAGAACACCGTCGTTCGAGCCCCTTTTCCTATCCGTGGCGAGAGAACATGTTGAAAGTGCTTCTTTCGTTAGAGGAAAAGGAGGAGAGGATGACGAAGAGCGGCATGCGTCTGCTCTTGCCTCCAGGGGAATCAGAGATCACGGGATCTTTGCTCGAAGAAGCGCTGGAAGCGGCCCGGACCGATATGGCTTCTCGGTGGGATATTGACCCGCCAAGAGAGGTCCTCATCGAAGTGTTTGACCGCCATGAAGACTTCTCTGTCCGTACGGTTGGCTTCACGGGATTTGGTGCCTTGGGCGCTTGCTTTGGCAACGTGGTGACGCTTGTGAGCCCCCTGAGCGAAATCCGTGGAAGCTTCCATTGGCGGCAGACAGCTGTCCACGAATATGCCCATGTCGTGACACTGGCACTCTCGAACCATCGAATTCCACGCTGGCTCACCGAAGGGGTGAGCGTCGTAGAAGAGAAGAAGGCGGATCCTTCCTGGGAGAGGGAATTCGAGCGTGAGGTTCTTTCTGCCAGAGCAAATGGACAGATTCCTTCAGTTTTGCGAATGGACGAGTTGTTTCGAGACGGGCAAACGGTGCAACTGGGTTATTTTTTGGGAAGTGTGGTCTGTGAGGTTGTTGAGGAAAAATTTGGTTTTAGTGGCTTGCGGGAACTCGTCGCGGCCTACGGAGAAGGGCGAACAACACAAACGGCAATTCGTCATGCATTGGGTGTCGACCCCGAAGTGCTCGATGAATATGTCGCACGGTACATCGAGGGGAACGTTGCTTCCCGTGCAGCGATTCGTCCTCGGTACAACGCCAAAGGAAAGAAC
>JAZALG010000039.1:0-6674 GCA_036229545.1 Planctomycetota bacterium
CGTCCAAGGAGCCAAGATCCCAGCCCATGTTCTCGACAAGCCACTCCACAGCCTTGTCGATCACCGGGTCGTCCCACCCCAGGAAGATCACGTTTGCCTTATCAACCACAGTTCTTACCCCTCTTCGCGGAACACGACCTCCGCCACTCGTGGTCGTATTGTCTCGCCCCAAGTGTCGAGCGACAACCGCCAAGCCGTGGGGAGTGATGCTGCTGTCTCCCGAATCAATCCATTATGCTCTCTTGAGGTTCTTCCCTTCTCCCTCGGAACGCAACACATGACCCGCTGGATCCTCGCCTCCCTCGCTCTCGGCTTGAGTCTCGGCTGCCAAGACATTCCGCACCCCCCCCTTCCTTCAGACCATCCCGGCCTCTATCACCTCACCACGAAAACTCTGGAAGGGGATCACGCTGGCTTTAAGGAATACCAGGGTCAGGTAACACTCGTCGTGAACGTGGCAAGCCGATGTGGTTTCACCCCCCAGTACGAGGGGCTCCAATCCCTCCACGAAGAACTCAAGAGCCAGGGGTTTTCCGTACTGGGATTTCCCAGCAATGAGTTCTGGTCTCAGGAGCCCGGGACTCCCTCGGAAATCCGATCCTTTTGCACCAACGAATATGGGATCACCTTCCCTCTCTTCGAGAAAAGCGTGACCAAGGAAGGTGAAGGGCAGTCCCCGGTCTACGCCACCCTCCTTGAGATGACCGGCGAGACCCCCGGTTGGAATTTCTGCAAATTCCTCGTGGGTCGTGATGGGAAAACCGCGATCTTCTTCTCATCCAGGGTACGCCCTGACAGCGAGGAGTTACGCGGGGCCATTGAAGCCGCCCTGGCCCAGTAGAAAATCCTTCTAGGGAGTCGTTGCAGCCAGGCCGTTACTCGACGCCACGCCCGCCACCCCACCGGGATCTTCAACCCAAGCCTGGACATAGAAGGTGAACCCGGGCGGGACTCCCGTAGGCCAAGTGCTGGACAGATTGACAAGTCCCTGGGCACCTGTCGGAATCCCAAGAACAAACAGGTCCGGAGTGGGAACAAGAATGCCGCCCTTGAGGGGCGAGCCGAGATAGCCAAAGCCCACGACCAGACTGGCGAAACTACTCGGGAGCGCATTCACGAGAGTGATGGACATGGGGTCATTCCCCAGGAGTTCACCCGCTCCCCAAAGAAGGGGGGGGCCATTGGTTCCCATGGACGGAAGATCGACGGGGAACCACTGAGACTCACCGATGGTGGTGATCCCGGCAAAACGAACGCTCTCAATCTGGGCTTCGACCTGCCCGAAGATCGGGACATCAATGGTCACCGTTCCCAGGGTCACGTTGGCAAAGTCAAAGAAGCCACTTCCAGAAGCGTTGAGGCCCATGCTCACGTCCCCAATGACAGCAGGGGTGGCCGGTGCAGGAGGGACCTCTACGTGAATATCCACGATCTGGAGGGGCGCGGGCCCGGGAGCCAGCGCAGAGGCAGATTTCAATTCCGGAGGGATCTCGGCCAACAGATCGAAGGGGCCAAAGGGAATCCCCAAGAAACTGACGGTGACTTCCAGCGCCGTGAGTTCGAACGTGACGTCATACCCAAGCGCATTGGGATCAACAGATGACGGTGAAGTCCAATGCAAGTCCTGACCGGTCGTCGTGAGATCAAAACTCCACGTCTCAGCCGCCAGAGGAAGAGAGGACGGATGCACCACGGCAGATCGATTCACCACCTGGGACCAAACCGGAGGGGCGATCGACGCAATAAGGAGCCCCGCGGTCACAACAGACACAAACAAGCGGCGTGGATGGATCATGGATGTTTTCTTTTCCTCTTTGAGAAATCCTGCCCGTAATGCCCAGACGAAACAGTTTACACCCTTTTCTCAATTTGGGTGTTCGACGATCAATCGATTGCTACGGGCTTCTCTGCCAGCCATCCCAGGTCTTGTTGCGTGATCCAGCCATCCAGATCCGATAGGGCCCGATCCGCAAGTGCAGCACGTTTCGCCTTACGGCCAGAGACCTTCTTTTCGAGTGGAGGCAGAAGACCGAACTGGACGTTCATCGGTTGAAAATGCTCGACATCCGCCTCTCGAAGATAAGCCATGAGCCCCCCAATCATGGTCGTCCTTGGGGGGGGCTCAAAGGGGCGATCCATGAGTCGCGCCCGAATGGAAAGCGCGGCCATCAGGCCCAAGGCAGCGCATTCCGCATAACCTTCTGTCCCCGCGACCAAGCCTCCGAACCACACATCATTTTGTGAACGCAGGGACAAGTCAGGTGCAAGAAGCGCCGGCGCATTGATGAAGGTGTTCCGGTGGACAGAGCCCAGTCTCACAAACACGGCATCTTCGAGTCCTGGGATGAGGCGGAAGACTCTCTGTTGCTCCGAGTAGGTCAACTTGGTTTGAAATCCCACCAGATTGAACAGCTGCCCATGTCGATCCTCCGATCGCAGTTGCACCACGGCATGGGGCCGCCTGCCGGTTCTCGGATCTTCGAGGCCTACCGGCCGCATAGGTCCGAAGGCCAAGGTCTGGGGTCCGCGACGCGCCATCTCTTCGACGGGAAGACACCCTTCAAAGAAAGCAGCCTCTTCAAAGTCCTTCAAGGGGGCCGTGTCGGCCGTGAGAAGTTCCTCCACCAACTGCCCGTACTGCTCCTCCGAAAAGGGACAGTTCAAATAGTCCGGATCACCTCGCCCGTAGCGACTGGCCGCGTAAACCACGTCCCGGTCGATGGAATCAGCAGTCACGATGGGTGCGATCGAGTCATAAAAAGCGAGATGCTCCTCACCCGTCATCTCCTTGAGGGATGAGGCAAGGGAGTCGCCAGTCAACGGCCCCGTCGCAATCAACACCGGGCCAGGAGGAACCGACATCACCTCCTCCCGCTCAATCTCCACAAGAGACTCATTCATGAGACGGGACGTGATGTCCTGTGAAAACTCTCGTCGGTTCACGGCAAGAGAAGCGCCAGCGGGAACAGCATGTTGTTCCGCCACCGCAATGATCAAACTTCCCAGCCGTCGCAACTCTTCAATCAAGACGCCCTTGGCCGTCGTCAGAACGATGCTTCCGAGTGAGTTGCTGCAGACAATCTCTGCGAGATCGTCTGTTTCATGGGCACCGGTCGTCGCTTGGGGCCGCATTTCAACCAAACAAACCGGGATCCCTGCTGCAGCAAGGACACGGGAAGCCTCGCTTCCAGCAAGACCTCCACCGACAATCTGAACGGGAGATACCATCGAATCGCCTAGACTACCGATGCTTTGCCCCTTTCGGGGCGAAACAGAGCGAAATCAGAACTCCAATTTCAAGGAGCTATTTTGACGATCTTCAGGGCAAATTTTTCGCATTTCTTAACTTCAGTATTCAGCACGATAGCCGACATAGGGCATCGATATTAGACATATCGACATCTGTCGACGTATGAATCTTATGACTCCCCCTTCACTCCATAGCCTGGACACCGATATTCCGTGAAGAGGAGGGCGTAGGGAAGAATTCCCTGCCGACTAATGGTGGGACGGCTGGTTTGGCAATAGCCAATCGGCCGACATCGGGTTCGGACCTATTGCCCAGGAGAATCAAAAGATGTCGATGAGAGAAGCTTTGGGATCTGTCACTGGAATGCTCGGTGACGTCGTTTCACTTGGTGTTGCCCTCGTTCCTGCGTTCCTTGTAGTTGATGTGCTGTTTCCAGGCACAACAGGAATCGTTGGAAATGTCGCCGCACTGGTGACCAGCTTCACATCTCTGGGCCTTACCGGGCTAATCACACTCGTTGTGGTTGCCTCTGTCTGGAGATAGTTAGACCTTAGTCCTGGGTGCGGATGGGCTCACCTCATAGGGTGTGCCCATCCGTGGCCCATACGCATTCTCCCCCCACACACCTTCTAGAAGCATTTCTTAAGCACATCACACAGGAGTTTGTTTGATGAATGAGACTCTCACGAGTGTCACTGGGCTTGCCAAGTCAGTCACAAGTTTCGGAATTGCCATCATCGGCACCTTGCTCGTAGTGGACGTCCTTTTCCCAGGATCAACAGGCCTCGTTGCCAACGTGGGTCTCCTGGTCGGACAGTTCAGCCAGAACGGCCTTGCCGGATTGATCGTTCTGATGTTGTTTGTTGCGTTGTTCAAAGATCGCTGATTCTCATCGGTTCTTGATCGGGCCTTTGACTCAGGGAGCCGTGGGGGCGTGACTGCCCTCAGGGCTCCTTGTCGTTTCCGGGGCAATACGCCTCCCCCATGAGGACAGCCACCGGCTGCAGGGAGTATGCTGCGGCTCTTATGTTGCAGCAGTTTGATGAACGAAACAGGAACATCCTGATCAACATCAACGGGGAGTTACTCCCCCGCGATCAAGCTGGGATTAGTCCCTTTGACTCTTCCGTCCAGGGAGGCGATGCCGTCTGGGAGGGATTACGCCTTTACGACGGTCGCATCTTTTGCCTGACGGAGCATCTCGATCGCCTCCGCCGTTCCGCTCAGGCTCTTTCCTTCGAAAAAATTCCCGACCATCAGTTTCTCATCGATGAACTGAAACGGACTCTCGTCGCAAACGAGATGCGAGACGGTGTCCATATCCGCCTCACCCTCACCCGGGGAGAAAAAATAACCTCGGGCATGGACCCTCGACTCAATCAAGCCGGCCCCACTCTGATTGTTCTCGCAGAGTTCAAAGAACCCGTCTACGACAAGACGGGGATTTCGCTCATCACCGCAAGCATGCGCCGGCCGACGCCGGATGTTCTTGATCCGAAGATTCACCACGCCAACCTCCTGAACTCCATCCTGGCCAAGATCGAATCCAATGTCGCCGGGGCCGATGACGCCCTGATGCTCGACAGTCGAGGATTCGTGGCAGAAACCAACGCCACCCACCTCTTTGTCGTGGACGACGATGAGATTCTGCGTACAAGCCACCTCCTCGCCTGCCCGGAAGGCGTCACAAGAGCGACGATTCTCCAACTTTGCCGCGAACTCGATATCCCAGCCATAGAAACAGATATCTCCCTCGCCGAGGTCTACAGGGCAAAAGAGGTCTTCTGCACGGGAACCATGGGGGAATTGGCGGGGGTCAGCAGGGTCGACGGAAGAATCATCGGTGAAGGAACTGTGGGATCTTTCACCATGAGGCTCAGCAAGGCCTACGGGGAGCATGTGCGTCGTTCTGGCACTCAAATCATCTAGCAGCAACCTCGACAGATTGCCTTCCCCACAGAAATCGCGTCGTGCGGTACACTAATCGGAGACGTTCGCTGGGCAAATTCTTGAGAAGGGCTCGAGACACGCTCATTTCCTAGACCAACAACTTTGTGAGGCCCGCTACCGTGTTGAAGAATCAAACCTCCAGGATCTTCATCCTGTCCGTCATCGTTCTCGCCCTGTCTTTTACAACGCAGGCGCAAACCGTCTTCTCGTACGACATCACGACAACTGGGAACGACGTGCATTGGGTCTCGGCCAATTCAATGACCCCCAACTCACCTGGCTATGACTATCAAAACGACATCACTTTGATCACAGCAGATATCGAGTTCATGGGAATCCCTATTGGCACGACAGACGTCACGGGTGAGATTCCAGCGGACCTCCTCCATGTGACGGGAAACGCTGCCGGGCCAGCCCCTGCATCCCTGTACCAGGCGTCTTTCGTCTACCCAGATCCCCCGGCTCCGGTCACCATGGCGGCGGACCTTGACGTCGGGTTAGATGTGGCCGGCTTTGGATATCTCAATGCGACCAACATCACCCTCGGCTCCCTCACGATCGATTTAGCAGGTCAGCCCGTCACAGTGGACATCGTCGGTCTCCGTGTCGTCGGAGCCGTCACAACGACGCCCAGCCAATTTGGAAACATTGAGATGGGACTCGCCGGAACAGGCGATATCGAGCCTTATCTCTCTGGGACCGGCAGCCTGGCTGGTGGAACACCCATGTCCCTCGACACCATCGACATGATCGCTGGCCTTCAGTATCTGGTCATCGGCTTCGTAAACCTCAATGCCCCTTTCAAGGGCGGCACCCTGGTTGCGTCTCCCGACTTCATCATCACTCTGCCCACCAACTTCAGTTTGGGAGCAACGTGGCCAGCCGGACTTCCTGCTGGATTTAACATCTACTTCCAGTCATGGGTCCCCGATGCCGGTGCGATAAAGGGATTCGCCGCAACCAACGGTCTGAGAGCAACAACGCCGTAGGCAAAGCTTTCACCGACAGACCGATTCTCCGACGGCTCCTCGCGCAAAGAGCGCCGAGGGGGTGGTACACCCGGCAGGATTCGAACCTGCGGCCTCTTGCTCCGGAGGCAAGCGCTCTATCCAGCTGAGCTACGGGTGCTCTGTTCGTTGAAGGATGATCCAACGGGAGGGCTTGTGCCGTCAAGCATCCTGCCCCTCAACCGGAAAACTCCGGCTCCATAAACGTGTCCCATGCCACTCAGAAAGAGGTTCGTCACGCCATAGACCTCAGTTGACGATGTCCCACAAGCCACGCCAAGAGATAGGTTCCGGTTGCCGCAGCGAAGGAGGCCGAAAACCCCATGGACATGGCCACCATGATGCCCAGAACAGAGGCCAGAACAGACGCGCCTCCATTGACACCGAAAGCCCAGGGAACCAGGGCAGATGATCGAATACCCAGCAGCGCGAGTCCGGAGGGGAAAGGCATCCCCATCACAAAGGCG
>JAZALG010000040.1:0-13129 GCA_036229545.1 Planctomycetota bacterium
GACATCGAACCTCGGCCGGACCGCGAACAATGCTAATCCATCCCCTTCAAAAACCTGCTCGCCTACGACAACCCTTTCCTCGGTCACATCGACAGGGCACTCTGGACCCAGAACCCGACCCCACGCCCGGTTGGTTTGTGCGTTGCCGTAGAGAACGACGTTCCCCGGCTCTCCGGATCGCCCCCCTCCGACCAGGAAAGATTTATCCGTCACGATTGGTGCCGTCCCGTTGCCCCGGTACCACCAGGTCTGTGCGTGATACCGCGCGGTCGCCAAGGCCGCTCGATTCTCCGCATCGCTTCCACCGGTCCCAACAACCAGGGTAAACCCGTTTAAAAATGCCTGTTTCAAGGGCCCACTGAACTGTGGTGACTTCTCCCGTGTCTTTTCCACTCCGGCCCCATGTCTCATCCAGACCGCACCACCACCTTCACAGGCTACAAGGCTTCCCGTCTGTTCGACGTCCTTCGATTTTTCCCCAGTTTTCTGGAGAGACAATTCCGCGCCGTCGAAAAGTTCTCCGTTAATCAGCCAGCCCTTGATTTTCCACGTCGCGGGAGGACGTAGGGACATCCGCTCAACATTGTCGCTCTGCACTTCCAACACCTGCTCAGCCTCATTCCAGGCAGCCTCCACCGAAGCGGGCCGTCCATATTCCGCCAGTTGCTCCACGGTGACCCAGTAGTGCTCAGCATCGACGGAGGGATCAACTGTGGTAAAGGCTAGTGAGGAAGGGGCCTCAGGAAGAACAACACCACGAAAGAGATCGAAGATTTCTGGCCAATCCACACAGTCCGCCCCTCCCGGACGCCCGATGTCCCACCAATGCCCCTGCCCCGGCTCAATGTGGAGCGTCGGATCTCCCCCCGCGGAAAGCAGGGCTTCGTGAAGCGCACGTGCCTCACTGGCAGGAACATTGTCGTCATTGCCCCCGTGAAGAATGTAGGTCGGGACCTGCACTAGATTCTCAAGCAGATTAAAAGTCAAAGACGCTCCGTCTGCCCTTTGCCAAACACCCTGAAGAGTTCCGGAGGGGCGCCCTCCGTAACTATCAAACCCCGCCCAGCCGGCACTCGGCGCCGCCGCGGCAAATCCATCAGGATCGTTCGCTGCAAGATGCCACACTCCATGGCCTCCCATAGAATGCCCGGTCAGATACAGCCGTCGACGGTCGACCCCCGAGAGCGCGACTCCCTCTGCCAGGACTTCATAGGCATCGGCACGCCCCCAGTCTTGCCAATCAAAGCCAAAGGGCCTGCGGTTGGTCGGCGCCACGATCCAGAAATCTGATTTAGGGTGGTAACTCGCTGCCTGCCCCGGCGCATCCACTCCGGCCCCGTGGAGTGATAGGACGAGCCCAGGATCAACGGTTTTCTCTGTGGCAAGGTCACTCACAGCGGGGGGCACCACGGCATACTTTTGGATCGAACGGTCGATGTGCGACAGGAAGGTCGTTGTTCGGCGTGCGTCCGGGGCCACCACAGCAAGGCGAAGCACACGACTCACCGGGCCACAACGCACAGGGATTCTCACCTCTTTTTGGCCATCCAATGAAGGGGCGCCATCGGCCCCCTTCAAGACGAGAGGTACCTTGGTCACCCCCAACGGCGGCAGATCAACAGTCGTGACGTGCCGGGCAACAACCCGACCATCGCCCACCACAACAGAGGCCCTCTGAGGCGCGTCCAGAGTATTGACCAAAAGAATTCCGGCAAGGGCATCGACAGGTTCCCCTGAGACCAGATCGGGAAGAGTGTCGTCTGTCGTGGGAAGCAAAACAGGGCTTGAGACAGGGGCCAACGCCAACTGAAACTGGCCGCGTATGCCCTGCACAAAGACCTGATTCGCTCCCCGGCGAAGCGACACCGGCGTCGGGCCAAAATTCGCCCGATACACATCCCCATGGAAGGGCTCCCCGTTGACCCAAAGACGGGAGGCGCCACGGAGATCGGCAAGCACAACGCGATCGACTGGCGAGACGATCTCAGTAAATGCCGTCCCGATTGAGCCCGTGACCATGCCGTTCTCCGACGCGCTCACGCGTTTCCACGCCTGCCCCTTCCCCAATTCCCCTTCTAAGATATCCCCCTCTTGCGGAAAGATGTTCTCCGGTCCAAAGAGGTAGGTTGCAAGAGCAATGTCCGGGCTGAAAGGCCTCCTTCCGCGACGATCCGTGGGAGGAAGAATCAGCCATTCATGGGGTACCAGACCGTCCTCAGGGGACCAAACCTCAGTGACCGATGTCGGAAAAAGGACCACTCCGGCAAAAATGGCCGGGCGGATCGTTGAAAGGAATGCGATTACGAAGTCAAACACCGGATATCCTTCACTTTCCAAGGAGACGTGGCATTCTAACCGTCTCACAGAAGCAATTCAGAGGATCGGATCGGGTAGAGCACCACTGTGACCAGACACGAGCAACCGCATCGCGCTAATCACAGAGGAACCTACATGTGTACTCGAGCTGTCATCATCCTGGCCATGCTCTTGATTCCCGCCGCCTACGCCTCGCCGCAAGAGTCCGAATTTCCTCCCTTGGAAATCTCCCTGGATGGAACATGGGAGTTCCTCCTTGATCCCACCAACAAGCACAAGGAGGACCCTGGCAGGCTGGCCGACTCGGCTGCCTGGGCAAATGCCCTCCCCATGGCTATCCCAGGCATTCTTGAGAGCCTTCCCGAGACGGTGGGCTACGACGGGGTGGTGTGGTACCGCCGAGATTTACCTGCCGTCGTCTCCCCTGCTTCCTCGGAAGGAAAACTCATGCTGGCCTTTGACAACGTCAACTATCGCGCTGAGGTATGGCTCGATGGTGAATTTCTTGGCCGTCACGATGGGTCTGATGCACCCTTCCGATTCGACGTGTCAAATCGCCTCGATCAAGAAAGCATCCTCATCGTCCGCTGCGTCGATCCGGGTCGAAAACTCGTTGACGGCCTCCACCTCGGAGCGCTGCCACACAGCAAAGAATCCTGGTACTACAACTACGGCGGGATTCTCGGGTCAGTTCAAGTGGAACGCGTCCCCCTCCTTGAAGTCCTCCGCCATGATGTCGAGCGCAAGGCCGATGGAACAGACCACCTCACCATGGTCGTGCACAATCACAGTCACGAACCTGTTGAGGCATCCGTTTCGATCACCATCGAACCTGGGCGTCCTTACATCGAGATCTCGCGCCAGCCGTTCCCCCCGGGCCCGACCAAGTTCACTGCCCAAATTTCTGAAGGAGAATTGGAGGCATGGAGCCCCCAGAACCCCACCCTGCACTCCGTAAAAACACTCATCACGGCAGGACAATTGCGCTGGACAGATCAATTTCAGATCGGGCTACGGCAGTTTGAAATTGAGGAAAACCACTTCGCCCTGAACGGGGAGCCGCTCTATCTCAAGGGCGTGCTGTACCAACCTTCTTTTCCCAAGGGGCTGGCCAATCCTCCGAATCCTGGTTTTTTGCGCGACGACCTCCTTGCCATCAAGCAGGCGGGATTCAACCTCGTCCGCGCCCACCTTCGCAGCAGCCCCGAACTCTATGCACTCTGCGACGAGATCGGACTCCTTGTTCACGCCGAGCCCTCTCTGGGATGGATCACCAGTCCCCGCGCCGAAACGGATGCCGCTGTTGAGACAGCCCTGTCAGCCTTTTCAGATGCTGTTTCGGGACATCCCTCCGTCGTCTTGGTCGGGCTCCTCAACGAGCTTTCGGGAAGCCTCTATCTGCAAACAAACGCTCTCCAAGAACGGTTGCAATCCCAACTGCCATCCCAACTCATCCTCGATGACTCCGGATCATGGCAGGGGACCGCCCACTATCTTGCTCCGGAGTCAGCCGAACCCACCCCCTACGATGATCTCCACATTTACCGCTCCTGGCCCTGGGACGAAGACGACTTCGCCGAGATTGCATCTCTGGGACAAGATCACGAACAACTGATCTATGTATCCGAGTACGGCTTTGGCGGCACCCCTGCCTTTCAAACCAACATCGCTGGCTTCGAAGGACACCTCTATCTCGAGGATGCCCAAGAGTACATGTCCCAGTTCCGCATGGCCGTCGAGTCGCTCCAGGGATCGCCGCTGGCAAATCTCGTGAATGACATTTCCGGACTCACCCTCGTCGGACAACGGAGTCAAGCCCGTGCTACGGAGAGCATGACCCGGGCTCTCCGAGCAAACCCACGGATCGCCGGAGACTGTTACACCCAATGGAGAGATGTGAGTTGGGAAAGTGGGGCTGGGCTCTGTGATGTGTGGGGAAACCCAAAACCCAGCCTCGGCGTGATGGCCACCTTAAACAAGGGACTCGGACTCCTTCCTCCCCCTCAACTCCCCAGCGAGGTGATTCTCCCTCCCCGGGAACTGAGACCCGTGGCCTTGGGGACTTTATTGAGCGTCGAGCCAGAAATCATGGCCGTCATCGACCCCCTCCTGGAAAAACCCGATCGTTTTGATCTCGGCCTCCCTCGGCTCGTCATCACGGGGGTTCGGAACAACCGATGGGGACCTGACGAGTTCACCCAGACCGTCAACCTCCTGCGCTTTGTTCGCAGTGGAGGGGTACTCCTCATGCTCAACCCTCCAGATGCAGGACATCCCTTCCCACAGATGTTGTTTGGCTACGACGGACATGGACAGGTGTCCGATCTTCCCTTCGAGGCAACGTCCCTTCCCTCTCGCGGGCACTTCATCGGGACACACTTTCTTTTCGCCACCGACTCACCCCTCTTGAAAGACTTTCCCTGGACCAGCCGGACGCTCGACGAACGCCTTGCTGCGGTCAGTCCACACCGGGTCCTCCATGTCCCCCAAGAAGAGAGCCTTAAGGTCGAGCTTGCCTGCATCGACGGTTATGGCCTCTACAGAGGTGCTGCGGTTCAGGCCGTTCCCTACGGGAAGGGTCTCGTGATTCTCAACACACTTCGATTCGATCCAGAGCGCATGACATCACCGACAACCCAACGGATCCTCCAGAACCTTGTTTTGCTTTCTGCGGGCTGGGCTGCACGCCTCCCTCCAAACGATCCCGTGGCCTATCAAGCCATCGACCAGGAAACGTCCAAGGGAATTAGCCAGGGGGTCTGGCGGCACAAAATCTACTTCGGGCTTGCCGAACGCCTCACGGTTCAACAGTTCAATGGTCAGAGACCAATCCGAGATCCACCACCTGACCTATCCCGCCATGTACGCAGAAAAAACACAGCTCTGGACACGATTCTTGCAGGAGACCCCGAGAAGGGGCTGCAACTTCTGTCGAACATCAATCTGGGCCTCAGTCTCGAGAATGAATTGTTCATCCGATCTGAACTCCTCTTGTCTGACGCCTTCAATCGAGACGACCGGCCCACCCCATGGCCTCTCCCTGAATCGCTTCTCATTGGACAGTCCTATCAGCGAGCGCTCCGCCTTATGCGGCTGGGCGAAGTCGATGCCGCCATGGCGGAACTCGAGCACGCCACAAACCGCGCCGAGGAGGGTCCCCGACAGCCCTAGACAGTGGTAGGCGACGCCGACACTCGCACGGCCGTCGTTTTGATGTAGAGAACCACGGCGCGGCCGGGTGCAAGATCCAAATCCTCTACGGCTTGGTGCGTCAAAGACACCAGCAGTGGCGCTCCGGCATCGACACTCGCCAAGACACCGTCAGGAACCTCATGGATGGCCGTCACGGTTCCATCGAGGACGTTCTGTGCCGACAGATCATCGTGACGCGACAACCCGACGAGCACATCGGCCGCCTTCAGTCTCAAGGAGACTGACGTACCAGGGAGCAGGTCGTGGGCAGCAACAGACAAGGCAAGATTCTCAGACCGAACAGAGCGTCCATCCTCTTCCACCGTTCCGAGGAGAAGATTCTCGGCATCCTCCTCACGGAGAGAAGAGACAGCCAGGGAACCGGGCAGGATCTCTTCGGGGCTCCCATCCGCCGTCACACGTCCCCCGTCGAGAACCACCACTCGCTGTGCCAGCAGCATTGCCTCCGATAGAGAGTGCGTCACCAGGAGGATTGGGACAGGGCTCACTCGCAACATGGCGTACAGCCAGGGCAAGATCGAGTCCCGAGTTGTGTCGTCTAATCCCCCAAGGGGCTCATCAAGAAGTAAGACCTGTCCTGCAGCGGCAAGAGCCCTGGCCAGGGCCACCCGACGCTCCTCTCCTCCCGAAAGTGCGTCGGCCGGGCGGTCCAGCAAATGGCTGATCCCAAGGGCTTCGGCACAGTCAGCCGGGCTCAGGGGCCACGCCTCTCCGGGCGGACAGATCCTCTGGCCGTGCCGACGGGGATAGTCCAAATTTTCTCGGACGGTGAGATGCGGGAAAAGCCGGCTCTCCTGAAACTGAAGACCCACCCCCCGCTGTTCCGGCGGCAAAGTCCGTTTATTGTCCTGCCAGATCTCACCTCGATGGGAAATCGTCACATCCCCCTGGGGGAGTAGTCCTGCAAGAAGATGAAGAAGCGTGGTCTTCCCAGCCCCTGACTGTCCCAAAATCGCGGTGCACCCCTCCCCAAGCGAAAGGTGAACATTGAGGCGTCCAGGAATTTCCGCTTGGACGTTGAGAATGTTCTCGCTCATTGTCGCCCCCTTCGCACCACAACCTCACCCACCAGAACAGCGAGGAAAGCCAGGGCGGCAGCTGCCCCGACCAGAGGCCAGGCCTCTTCGAAATGGCCCGACTGTAACTGCCTCCAGATCTCAATCGGGAGAGTGCGCCGGTTGCCAGGAAGGGTCCCCGCGACCACGAGCGTGGCGCCAAACTCTCCCATCGCTCTCGCGAAGGCGAGAATAATTGCCATCCACACCCCCGTTCGTGCCGCAGGGAGAGTGACGGTAAAAAACGCCGTGAAAGGCCCTGCACCACAGGTCCGTGCAGCCTGTTCCAACCCACGTTCCACACCATCGAAAGCCACCCTGAGAGTGCGGACAAGGAGGGGGAAAGAGACCACCGCCGCCGCCACGGCCGCGGCGACAGGCGTAAACAGGAGGGTCACACCAAAGGTCTGTTCCAACCATTCCCCAATGGGACCGCGCCTTCCCAGGAGCAACAAAAGAAAGACTCCCGTCACCACAGGTGGCAGGACCAGCGGCAACGCAATGATCGCCTCCACAAGCACCTGGCCAAAAAATCTTCGCCGAGACAAAACCCAGGCGAGAGGGACCGCGACCGGAAGGCTGGCTGCAACGGCACAGGCTGAGATCCCGAGAGTTGTCAGGATCGTTGAAGAGATGTCGGTCATCGCGGTTTCCCAAAACCGTGAGCGACGAAAATCGCGCTGACGGCATCCCCTTGAAAATAGGTTGCCAATTTCAAAGCGGCCTCCTGCCGAGAGGGTGGAGCAACCACGGCCAGAGTGTAGGTCACCAATCCGCCGGGAACGGGAAAGAGTTCCTCAAGGCCCTCAAGAGCTGCAACGTCTGTGCGGTAGCAAAGAACAGCGTCAGTTTCCCCGAGCAAAGCCCATCCGCAGGCATCTCTAACGTGCGCAGAAAATCGAAGGTGAGGGGAGAGCGTTTCCCAGAGTTCTTCTCGTCGAATAGACCGTTCGGCATAAACACCCGCCGGCGCAAGTCCCGGGTCAGCGACAGCGATACGCCAACCCGCAAGGTCCGCCAAAGCACTGGGCGAGGAAGAAGCAAACTCGGGCCTGGATTGATGCGGCGCCCACGCAGCAACGAGTTCCGTCGTCATCCAAGGAACAACTCGCGGAGAGGGCACGGGCAATTCACCACGAGCAAGGGGGCGGGCCACGACAAGTAGGTCAGCTGGCGCACCCCCGTGCACCTGCCGGATTAAAAGTTCCGACCCGGCAGCATGAATTTCAAAGAGAGGCGCATTTGGAGATGCGCCGATGTCTTCGATGAGATCCACGAGGCTGACAGCAGCAAAAACCGTCAGGACCTGCTCCTTTTCCTCCGTACAGGCGACTGGGAAGATTCCCAAAAGGCCAATCAAGAGGAGAGATTTTGCGCAGGAGGCATGGCTCATGGCGGCCGAGGATAACGAACGGTACGATCCCCCACTTCTGTCTCTTTGGACGGCTCCCCATGCAGGAATTCACAGGCGATCAGAATCACGATGACCTGAGAGTGGCCGTAGTCGTGAGTCGGTACCACGAAACGATCACAGCGGGACTCCTTGAGTCGGCTCTCATGACTCTGAAACAGGCAAAGATCAAGGACGAGGATATCGCCCTGGCGTGGGTTCCAGGGGCCCTTGAACTCCCCACTGTCGCTGCGGAATTTGCCCGCCTTGCCACCTGGGATGCCGTGGTGGTTTTGGGGGCCGTAATCCGTGGACAAACCGACCACTACGACCAGATCTGCAGAGAAACCAGCCGAGGGTGCAGCCGCATTACGTTTGAAACGGGAGTTCCCGTCGGCTTTGGCGTGATTACCTGTGACACCCTCGCTCAGGCGACAGACCGGTCCACCACACCTGCAAAGAACAAGGGTGGAGAAGCTGTCCGAGCTGCCATTGAAACAGCACGGGTTTTGATGGAAATCCGTGCTGCAACAGAACTGCGCGACGAGTCTCCGCAGGACTAACCTCCATGGAATCCAAACCATGATTGGCAAGAGGAGGCGGGGTCGCGAGATTGCCCTTCAAATTCTGTTTAGCCAAGATCTCCAGCGAGAAGGTGATGTCGAGGACTTTGACGGAACGATTGAAAACGTGGAGGGGCCTCACGAAGCCGTCGACTACGGAAGAAATCTCGCGAAAGAAGTTCTCGAACAGCAAGAACACCTCGACCGTCTCATTGGTAGCGCGGCGGACAACTGGGACCTGACCCGCCTCACCACCGTCGATCGGAACATCTTGCGACTGGCCACCTATGAACTCGTCGAACGCAACGATATCCCAACGAAGGTTGCCATCAATGAAGCCATCGAACTGGGAAAAACGTTTAGTACGGCCCAGTCCGGAGCCTTCATAAACGGCATTCTCGATCGCATCCGCCAGGACCTCGATCTCCCCATGGATGAGGTCGTCGAGAGCGAAGACTGACGCCATGAACATGTGGGATGGACTGTTCGGCGGACTCACTCGTACCCGCGACCATTTTGTCGGCGGATTGAGAAAGTTACTCAGCGGGAATCAACTCGATGCGGAAACACTAGAGGCGATGGAGGGACTCCTCTACACCGCTGATCTTGGCCCGGCAGCGAGAAAACTCATGGAAAACCTCCGGGTAGAACACAGAAGGGGGGCTCTTTCCAACGCCGACGACGTTGAGGTCTTTGTTCAGAAGCAACTATTGGACGTGATCGGCGAGGCACCCGGAGATTATCAGCACGATCAGCATGACGGACCTTTCGTTGTTCTCGTGGTCGGCGTCAATGGTTCAGGTAAGACAACCACGATTGCGAAGTTGGGACAGCGACACAAAGAGGCCGGGCAGAAGGTCCTTCTCGCCGCCTGTGACACCTTCCGTGCAGCTGCGACCGAACAACTCTCAATCTGGGCGGAACGACTGAGTCTTCCTCTCATTAAAAGTGAAGGGAGTGGCGACCCTTCCGGACTCGCCTATGACGCTGCCCAAGAAGCCAAAAACCAGGGTGCTGATGTGCTGTTAATCGATACCGCCGGACGCCTCCACACCGCCGATCATCTCATGGCCGAACTCGAAAAGATCACCCGCGTTCTTGGCCGGTGCATCGAAGGCGCACCGCACGATGTCCTGCTCGTCATCGACGGAACAACGGGTCAAAATGCCATCACTCAGGCACGTGAGTTTCAAAGCAGGGTGGCAGCGACCAGCCTTGCCGTCACGAAACTCGACGGAACAGCACGTGGGGGAGCAATCATCACCATTCGGCAACAACTCAACCTGCCCGTCCGGTTTATCGGACTGGGTGAGCAGCCTCAAGATCTCCAGCCCTTCGCCCCCCACTCCTTTATCGAGGCACTGTTCGCTGAGTAATGGGCTTTTCGGGACGAGAACTCTGTCTGGTGGCTCTTTTAGTCGGAGCAGCCTCCCTCACCCTGCCTGATCTTTTTGACGCCAATGTTTTCAAAACCGCATCCCTCTCCATTGCCGCGGGAGTGATCCTGCTCGCCACCTCGATGAGAAACCGAGGCTTGATACAAGACGCTCAGGCATGGTTTGCCAGCGGGGCCGGTCGCTTGCTGGTGGCGTCGACAACCATCGGGGCTCTCGGTTCTGTGAGCCTTCTCTCTCGAGCGGCGGTGGTTGATCGAATGCTCTTCTTTCTTCTGGCACAGATCGCCGCAATCCTCGGCTGGCATGCCAGCCAGAGGAAAGGGTCCTCTCTCACTTTCGCCATCTTTGTGGCGGGTTTCGTCACAGCCAGCACAGCTCTTTTCCAGGCCATGGGCCTTGAGCAACGGCTCACTCCAGGCCCCGAAGAGATTGTGGCCCTGTCCGGAAACTCCACTCGTGCTGGCCTTCTTCTGGGAATGACCCTTCCCGTCGCCGTCGCCGGACTTCTCAACCGAGCGGGAATCGGAAAGATGGCCTTTTGCCTGACCATGCTCAACAGTGGCGCCCTCATGCTCACTTTGGCGAGGGGTGGACGCTGGGCAGGAGCACTGGGCACGGCGATGGTGATCGGGATCTGGTGGTTCAGACAGACGGCCTCCGATCAAGCGATCAAAAAGCGAGCATTCCTCTGTGTCATGCTTGCCATTGCGGCAGGCCTCGCCCTTGCCTGGATCGTCGGTGGGGATTCGATCTGGGCCGCGGAGAAACTGGAAAATTCAGCGTCAGTTTTCTCTGGAGCCGACCCCACCACTGAGGTCCGCCTTTCCCTGTGGCGAGCCTCCGAAGCCATGGCCAAAGATGCCCTCTTTTTTGGCCACGGGCTGGGACGATTCGGGGAAGTTTTTCCGCTCTATCGAGAAGCCGCCGAAGCCGCTCTTCCCGGGCTCGGAGGTGCCCAGACACGCGTCATCCATCCCCACAATGAACTCCTTCTTGTCTTGTGCGAAAGTGGCGCCATCGGTCTCTGTCTTTGGATCGGGCTCCTTGCCGCTACCGCATGGAAAGCCGGTCAAAACCTTCTCGTGCGCCCCACCTCCCACAGTCTTGCCGTGGGGGGAATCCTGATGGCAGGACTTATCGGCGGCATGGTCCAAGATGGATGGACCTCGCCCGGAACCGCCCTGCCTTTCTTTGCCGCTTTAGGCTGGACCTGGGCGACCAAAAGGGATGGAACGGCGCTTGAAGAAACACCCCCTATCCTCCTCCGTGGAGGGGTGGTCCTCTTCGGGCTATCACTCATCATCCTGGCCCTCCCCCGCCTTCAAACCCATTTAGGAATGAAGAACTTCTACCAAGTCGCCGCGACCGAGGGTGTGAACAGGGCGTCCCTCTCCATCCTTGCTGCCGCAGCCGAATCGGATCCAACCGACTACGACGCTCAGCAACTCATGGCCTACTGGGGCGATCAATATCTCGCGGCTCTCGAACAGGTCGATGCGGTTGCCCTTGCAGATCTTCTGCAAGCCATCGAGCGAGCGAAGCGAAGGGTCAAAAGCCTCGCTCCTGAATTATGAGGGCTAGCTGTAGCCGAGCCACTGCCCCCCCTGGTACACCGCGAAGGACGCACACCAGGCAAGTGCCGTCATGTAGACAAAGAGAAACACAGCCCATCCAGTACTTCTTGTTTCCCGGCGAACTACAGCCAAAGTGGACATGCACTGGGCAGCAAGGGCGAAAAAGACCATGAGGGATAAACCCACAAGTGGTGTGTAGACAGGCGTTCCATCAGGGCGTTTTTCCTTCTTAATTTTCTCCCGTAAAGGCAAAGACTCTTCGCCCACGTCGTCGCCGACGCCATACACCACGCCCATGGTTGACACAAACACCTCCCGCGCGGCAAAAGCGCCGACCAACCCAACGCCTATCTTCCAATCGAAGCCCAAGGGTGCGATGGCCGGTTCAATCATATGGCCGAGCCTGCTGCCATAACTCAATTGAAGACGTTCCGCGGATTGTTCTGCCAGGAGTGTCTCAAGCCGCGCACTCTTCCATGTTGGTGTCGCCTGGGCCTCTTCTGACGATTGGATTGAGACCATCTCGGCCTCGTAGTCTCGAGAGAGAGGCGGATCTTGTGGGAAGGTCAACAGAACCCACAGCACGACGGTGCAGGTGAGGATGACAGACCCCGCCTCCGTCACAAAAAGGCGGCCCCGCTCCCACATCATGCGCAGCACCGACCTTGGTCGAGGCAAGCGATAGGGAGGTAATTCGAGAAGGAGAGGCGGGGCAGCGCCTTTAAAGAGGGTACGTCCGAGGACCGCAGCGGCAAGGAGAGCCACGACAGTGCTGAAGAGATACATCCCCACCATCAGGGCTGCCTGTAATGACACGACCCCCCCCACCATTCCTCCGGGCGCGTCAGGGCCCGGAAAGAGAGCCGCAATAATGAGGGTGTAAACCGGAAGGCGAGCTGAGCAGGTCATCAGAGGGACCACCATCATGGTCAACATCCGGTCACGTTGCCGCTCCATGGTACGCGTCGCCATGATGGCGGGGATGGCACAGGCAAAACCAGAAATCATGGGCACAAAGGCTCTTCCCGTCAGCCCAAGCGCCTTCATGATCCGATCCATGAGGATTGCCGCGCGAGCCATGTATCCGCTGTCTTCCAAAATGCTGATGAAAAGAAACAGCAATAGAATCTGCGGAAGGAAAACCAAAACGGCCCCCACTCCTCCCACAAGCCCCTCTGTCACGAAGTTCCCAAAGACACCCTCTGGAAGAATGGCCCCGAGACCCGAGGCGAATCCCCCAACAACGCTTTCCACTCCTGTAATCAAAGGGTCGCTCCAGGAAAACAGGCTCTGGAACAAGAGCGCCATGACCATCAAGAACAACATGAATCCGAAGATCGGATGAATCAGCACCCGGTCGATGGCGTCGCTCATCCGGCGCAATGTTGATGGCACCTCTTTGATGAAAGTTGGCATGCGCGCATCGATCCAGTCCCAATGGCGAGAGATCAACTCCAGATCCAAATCTCGATCCTGTTCCAGGGCTCCTTTACGTCTCTCTTGAACGTGTTGCCGAAGCGAATCGGGCAGATCCCATAGTTCGTCATCATCGCCAAGAGACAGCAACGCCCATCCAGCCAAAGCCCGACGTCTCTCCTCGTCTCCCCTCCCCCAGCCCTGA
>JAZALG010000041.1:0-17394 GCA_036229545.1 Planctomycetota bacterium
CTCCTCAACCATGACTTCGGGATGATAGTTAACAAATGACTCCAAGCGAGAGAGTTGCATTTCTTCCATTCGCTTGTTGAGCAAAAGTTCAGCTACGCGAGGAACAAGAGGAGGAGGTCCCGAATCTCCCTGCGACTCAGATCCTTCTTCAGGCTCTTCCATCTGATTCTGGCGACGCGTTGTTTCCTCATCGAGAACCGCAAGAAGATCTTCGAGACGTGACTCCACATCCTTTTGCACCGTCTGGACCACCCATCCGGTTTGTTCATCGCCCAACTTCTCTGCCGCGAGATGCAAATCATCTCGAAGGGCATCCAGGGCAAAAGTGAATGAAATCGCACCGTCTTTTCTCACCGCATCGCCAAGGCCCTCCGCTGATCGAGCCAAGTCCGTTTCCGTTGAACTCAGGCGGGCAATGGCCCGCCTTTGGCTACGGCCAAGTCGGTCGAGATCGCCCCTTCCGACATCGATATCCTGCGTTTCGATAGAAATCGCACGTTGCCGGTCCAGAAGAGACGCCAAGTCTTCTTCGAGTCGGTAGAGAACCTCATCCTGCCGCAACTGTTCGTATCTCTGCTGATCTCCGGCCAATTGACTCGCCGCCTCTTCAAGTCGCTCAGCCGCCTCTTGTTCACGGACCGAAGCTTCTGCCGCTCTGCGCTCCCGAAGCGCCGTCGCGGCCTGCTCCTGAGAACTCTGGGCACCCTGCATCGTCTCGGAGAAAGCCTGATCCGGCAGATCCTCAAGGCGTTCAAGAAGTTCCCGGGTCTTCTCTGCAAGTTCCGTTTGTCTCGTTGCGAGTTCCTGGAATTGTTCCGGCTCAGCAACTGGGGGTATCACATCGTTTCTTTGAGCACGACGCTGCTCGAGCAGATCAAACAACGCAGCCAGATCAAGAGGCCGACTTGCTCCTTCCGTCTCTCCCCCGGCGAGGGCCTCCTCGCGTCGAGCGAGATCTCTGAGCAACTCCCGGGTTCGATCCAGCAACTCGGGTCCTGCCTCCGGCTCAATGGCCTCAAGACGTTGCGCAAGTCCATCCAATTTCTCTGCTGAATCGGTGGCATCCCGTGCCGCCGCCATGGCCATGGCCCGAGCCCGGTTCCGAGCCGCCGCGATGCTTCGTTCGGACTGATCAAGAGCCGCTGACATCGCATCGAGCTGATCTGCCGCCTCTTCCATCAACTGGCTTGCCGCCGTCTGCGACTCAGGTGACTCCAAGCCCCCCCCGCTCTGTGAACTCCCCTCCCTTGGCGTAGACCCGTCGTCACCAAGGTCGGACTTCAAAGTTTCTCGCGCTTTCGCCATGGCAACTGCTGCCTCTGCGCCTCGCTCTTGAGCCATGGCCCTTCCTGCTCGGGCGGATGCGGTGAGTTCTTCGCTCGGCAAATCAATGGCCCCCTCCAACTCATCCCGCACGATGGCCAGAGCGGCTTCCAATGCTGCCTGTTGCTCAACGGTAGCCCGTTCACCTCGAGCGAGTGCTCGCTCTTCTCGGGCCAATTGCAAGATCACATCGCCCAAGCCAAGCGCTGCATCGGTCTCCTGAAGAACCTTCGCCTGGGTCTCTGTCTCTGTCGCGTCCTCCTCAATCTCCCGCACCGTCCCCAAGGCGTCTTCGACAAGCAACTCGGGGCGATCCGTCAGTGCAAAGGTCTCCTCAAGCAAACGCCGTTGTGCTTCAGCCAAGAAACCCAGTTCCATGGCTCCTTCTCGAGCAAGGCCTGCCTGTTGCTCCAAGTCCTCCACGTCCCGACGATCCCGAAGAACCGCGAGGATCGATTCCAATGACCCCACGATTTCGTCCTGCATCTCAATCGTCGAGAGTTGTCCCAACTCCAGGCTGCGGGAGACATCGAAACTCAACTCCATGAGATCGTCCATCTCAAAACGTTCGAGTGCATCTCTCAAAAGTTCCGCGTTGCGACTGCGTCCCTCGTCTTCATACCGGTCTGCAAGTCGGGCCATTTTCTCTCTGAGTGAGTCGAGCCTCGTCGCAACGCGGCTCTGATCACGCCCGACACGTTCGAGTTCACCCTCGTCTCCCTCCGTCTGCGCAGAAAGCAGCGCCGGCATAAAAAAGAAGAAGAGAGCCACGGCCGCTCTTCCTATGAATTTTGAGCAGGAAACCACCTAGTGAACCTTCCTTTCACCCAACACCTGCTTTGTTCGATCCCGGAGACCCTCCTGATCTTCAATGAGCACCTTGAGAAGGGACAAAACCTCCTGATAGTCCTCCCACTCGTCCATTCTCTCAAGGAGCCGATCGAAACCTGAAAGCACTTCACGCTGCGCGACGGACAGCGCTTGCACGATCTCAACTCCAGGAGCACTTCGAACTTCGGAAACCAAGACACAGGCTTTTGGAACCCCCACCTCGAGGAGATCCAAACTCAGAGACACCATTTCCAACAATCGACCGAGCAGGTCCAGCCGCCCATACTTCCCTCCCTTGTATTCCTCCGCGAGGTATCTCCAGGACTCAGGGGAAAATATCTCGTCGACAGGGATCTTTGACCAGTTCTCAAGGCGCTGGGCAAGAACAGCCGGCTCCCCCGGGCCCGGATCCAAACGATTGAAAATTGTCTCGTCCACAATGGCGCAGAGTTCCTTGGACTCCCGTTCCATCCGAGATAACACCTGCTGCTGACTCACTACCGCTGCAACAAAATCGGGGTCATCTCTGGGGGGGAGATCCGCGAGAAGATCCTCCGTTACAACGAGCGCCTTGTGTTGTCGTTCACGCAACGCGATGAACGACTCCTTCAACCGCAGTTGTCGGTCAGAGAGGAGGCGTCGCACTTCTCCTTCGTCCACGACATCCAGGCGACGACCCTCCACCATGGTTGTGTGGGGGCCCAACCCAGGGAGATCTCGGCCATCCTGCGCAGCGATCGAATAGGTTCCCACCGTCGCCAAGTCCTCGACACCCAGATCGAGGAGGAGGCGATAGTGACCGGGGTAACTCTGATCCTCGGAGAAGAGACGTTCTCCCAACTCCTCTGTTGTCAGTGAGACACCTGTCACCCCGTAATCATCCTCAGCCAAGACACCGAAGGGGACAACCGCCCGGGCCGTCACTTTCATGTCCGACTTCCCCGGAACAAACACCTTCAGCCCAGGAGCCCTGTCTTTGAGGACGACCAGAGCATGAGAGACAGGCTCGGGAACGGATAGCCCGTGGGCTCCGACAAGTTGGACAAAGAACGACTCGGAATCCGATGCGACAAAGTTTCCTCGCACGTCACCGGAGACTCCATCTTCTTGAACATCCAAGGAAAAGGAACGGCCGCTTCCCGCCAACCACAACGTGGCGCTTTCGGGAATGCCGCGAGTCGTTCCCTGCAAAGTCACGAGGGTCCCCTCAGGAACAACGAGGCCCTCGGGTCCAACCGTGGATGGACCTCTTCCGGTATAGGCGGGCGGATCCAGAACAAACATGGGGTCCACCAGACGAGGTGGCTCGATCACTTCGAACTGCACGATGGACTCAACGTCCAGGCCCGGATCATCACCACCACGCACTCGCAAGCTTCGGTCCCCGCTCTCGACACGAAAATACCCTCGGTAGGTTGAAACCCCTTGCGCCGAGAGATACATCTGCCGATCTCCCTGATCTGTTTCGACAAGCAGTTCAACTCGTTCAGGATCGAGACCTTCAACGTTCACTTCGACGTCGATGACGCCTCCCCGAACCGCGACCAGGCCCCCATCGGGGAGACGGAGGTGGTGAACTCCCCGCTCGGGGACAGACACGGTCAAATGGGTCTGTCGCGGCCAAGACACTTCATCCAGCATCCAGCGCTGACCGAAAACGGCGAGGGGCGGATTCAAGAAGAACACGCAGGCCCCGGCAATGCCGGCCAGAGCGAGCCCTTTCCACACTTCCGAAAGACTCGGGCCAGGGGAGAGAATGTCCCGAAGATCTCTCTCCTGGCAGAGCGTCTCCGCTTCATTCGAAACCGCTTCTTCCATACTCCCGCTTGAGCCACCACCGACTTGCAACGCCGTCATGATTCGCCCTTGAATCTCCGGGCATTCCCGCTCAACAAGTCTCGCGGCGTCCTCTCGATCAAGTCCAAAACACAGCGGGCACACCAACCATTTCCAAGTTTCTCGAAGGAGGCCAGCGATAGATAAAAAGAGGATGAAACCACGAACCGCTCTCGGAAGGTGTAATGCCCGATCCACAAAGTAGATCGTCAGGAGAAGAGCGATGCCGACGGTGAACAGCCGCCCAGCCGCCGCCAACATCCGCAAGCCCATGACAGATCGCATCACCTGATCCAGGCGGCGCTTGATCTGTGGCGAAACCGTCGTCATCTGAGGGGTCGTTGTGGAGTCCAGTGATTTCATCTTTGGAAGATGGGGAGATAGCCGTAAGGCAACGAGAGAATGAGTGCCGCCATGGACGTCGAAAAAGTTCGCCCAGGACCGACGCTGCACGGCCAGGAGCCGTCGGCTTCTTGGCCGACGACAAGTTCCTCCCGAATGCGCGGGTAGTACCACTCCCAATCAACGCCACCGATGACATAGAAAGCCTGCGTCGCGTAATAGTGTCCGTACCAATAGAAATAATGATTGCTCCAGGGCGACCGCCCAGAGACCCATGGATAGTGCTCTTTGAGAAACGCCACGCTCGCCTTCAAATCGATCTGGGCATTTCCTGCAGTCAGAGTTTCCCCGTGAAGGCCGGCATTCTGAAGAGCGGCAATCCCGGCCGCCGTCAGTGCGAAAGAACTCCGGGTGTGCCGTTGGGCCTGATAACGAAAGCTCCCTCTTCCGAGGTCGTAATATCCCTCGCCACGCCACATGTAACCGCTGTCTTCGTGGACGTAACTCGATGCCACATAGGCTGCCGCGCGATCAATCGTACTTGCAGGAACCCGAATGCCCACGTTTCGTGCCGCCCGCAGGGCGTTCAACTGGCAAACCGTAATGGACATATCGGATTCGACGGCATAGGGAAGATAGCGCCAACTTCCCTCTGCGTTCTGCGCCTTAACGATGTAGTCCACCGCTCGTTGCAGTTTGCTCCGAAACTCACGTTGATGGGTCATGCCATAGACCTCAGCGAGGAAGAGGGTTGCGAAAGCGTGGCTGTACATCCGCGTCCCGCTATCCGAGACAAACCCCTCCTCCGTCACCCGGGAGACCACATAATTCGTCGCACGAGCGATCACGTCTCCATACAACCCCCGATCGGGAAGATTCCCTGCAGCGAGAAAGGCCATTCCCGCGAGCGCAGTCACACCGGGGTGTGGTGCGACCTTCGCCGTAATCTTGTAGTCCTGATTTAACTTGTAGCCGACATTCGCGCTCCAACTCCCATCTGCATTCTGCTGATCAGCAAGCCATGACAGGGCCTGATTCACGGTTCTTTGCGACTCCGTTGTCACGTCCTGCGCAGAGAGTTCCCCGGTCACCAACGTCAAGACCATGGCCATCACGAAGACCATGCATGAACTCCATCGACGACCTCTGAACAACCTCACGGCGAAGCACTCCGAACAATCCAAATCTGCCCCCCACGTGCTAGAACCACAGCGTCATCCACCAACCCCATGGTCAGCCGACCCGTCGCAGAGGTCGAAGGAATTCCAATACTGTACTGGTCATCACCCCCCCCACCATTGAGAACGAGGATCTTTTGGTGCACCTGTGATCGATCGGAAGTCATCTGCTCGAGTGCGATGATGAGACCATTCTCCCCGTGTTCCATCAGAGGAACCGTCTGTAGGGATTCCTCGAAAAGTATGTCCCAGCGACGCTGGCCCGAGACGCTATCCACCACGACAAGCCGTTCTGGACGGTTTCGATCGAGAAACACAAGGTGCGGAGTCACAGATTCGTTCTGGTCGTTCAAAAGAACCAGGTTCTCTTCGATGGGATAAGACTCCGTTGCCCCCGACAGAACATCCATCCGTGTAAAGACATCGTGCCGGACCATGTCACCCGATGCCTCTGCAGGCTCTGCGAGAACGAGAACCTCATCACCCCCTGAGATATAAAGCCGACTCCCGATCGCAACCTCTTTCCTCCAAGACGTTCCCGCCTCCCTCAAGTCGAACAGGCCGAACTTCTTGGTCGCACCCATCAACCCCTTCAAGAGAATGGCCTCCTGTTGATGGACGACCCGCTGAACAAACGGGAGGTCCAACGGGATCATCGCTTCACTAACGACCGATCCAAAAAGAGGGTCGATCTCAAGAAGGGGCCTCCCCACTTCTTCGGAATCCGCAGGGAGTTGGAACGTGAGGAAAACCCGATTTTTCACCGTCATCATGCGAGGGTTGCCCTGAGGAATCACCAATGCCATGGACTGGACCCCCGTCTCCAGTCCAAATCCAAGAAGTTGGTAGTACTCCGGCCTTCCGCTGACACGGACAAGACCGAGGACAATCCCGCCGACAACTTCCACGTCCATCAGAGAACCGTCGAGATCTCTCCGCCAAAGGTGTTTCCCGTCGGTGAGGTCCACAACTTCGATCGACTCTCTGGCAGCAGCAACGAGATGATCTCCATAGAAAATGAACCAAGCATTGCTCTCATTTACGGTGGCAAGCTCACCTGGAGCAGGACGAGACCAGACGACCGCCCCTCGATCGGTATCGAGCAGGAAAATCGTGCCTCTCCCCGCGACAGTTCCGAGAACCGAATGTCGAAACTCGGCTGAAGGCTGGCCTCTCACCTGTGGGAGGGTCACGCGATATCTCGGAGAGATGAGCACTTCCCTGGCCGTGGCGTCCTGTCCCGGGAGAGGAGGGAGAGACGCCGGTTGCCACGGCTCTGTTTCACCGCGAAGGGAAGCGGCCATTCCCACCTCACCCAACTCCGCCGCAAGTTCAGCAGGGCGCGAGCCATGCCGGGCAGATCCAAGGAACATCACCAATTCAAATAAAGCGCGGGTGCGGTCTTCCGATGGGAAAACCTCTGAGGAGGAGAGGACATCCAACCAGTGGTCGACCTCCTCCTCCATGCCATGGTGCTCCAGTGCAACCAGGGCCTCTCCGACTACGTCAGGCAGTTGCCCTTGGGTCTGCGCCAACTCGAGCAGCGACTGCCAACCGAGGGCGGTCTCCGACTGACGTGCCGCACCGAGGGCCGCCGCCATGTGTCCGGATTCTGCCTGCGAAAGGAGATTCCCCGTCCCTTCTGATGCCACCCTGTCGAAATGCTCTGCCGCCTCTAGAAATTGACCGTCCCCCAAAAGGACTTCCGCCAGAATCATCCGAGATCCAATATCGTCGTCAGCCTCAGCACGCAGTTCTTCTAAAACAGACGCAATCTCCAGCGCTCCGAAAAGTTCGTAATTGTCCGTATACAGCACGACAGGTCCTTCCAGAGCCAGCCTTCTCACCTGTCGCCCGTATTCCATTTCAGGCCAGGGTCGCGTGGGCAGGACTGTCCAATTTTCCACGTCGATCTCTACAAGCCCCGACCGCCCTGGCAAGAAGAGGGATTGACCCTGCTGGAGAGCCGCCCCGGAAATCGTCTCCTGCCCTGACTCCGCATCAAGAGTCAGGGCGGGGCGAAGAGACTCTCCACTGTGAACATCCAGGCACTCCACAGTGTCTTCACCCACCACGAACAGACGCCCTTTCCCGCCCCCGAGGACTTGATGACGTCGCAGCCTGCCCTCCGGATACGTAAGTGCACTGGGCTCCTTCCAAACAAGCCGACCCGTCGAAGGGTTCAGAACCAACAGATGCTCACTATCAAGGGGCGTGACCGTCAGAGCCCCGTCTTCCACAAGAGGGGGGCCGTTGAGCCATCGCACAGGTCTGCGCAAATCCCGGTTCGGTGATCGAGAGGGGTAACGCGCCGTCGTTTCGTATCCGGTAATCCATCGAATTCGTCCCGACCACGCGTCCACACACCCCACAACACCGAGATTCGTATTCACCACAACCGTCCCCTCGTGAAGGAGCAAAGGGCTCGTCACGTGCTCTTGGAACGGCCGGTTGAACATGGTGAGTTCCTGCTGTCCAGCGCAAAGAAACGTGCGCCAGAGGAGATGGCCGTCTTCAAGATCAAATGCCGCGACATAGGCATTGATGGATCCTTGGGTGACCGAACCGGCGGCGTAGACCGCCCCCCCCGAAACCACGACGGGGCCATGGACATCAAATCGGTTCACGAATGCGTCGTCGTCTTCTCCTTCCTGAGACCACAAGACTTCCCCCGTCCTGCGGTCGAGGCAAAGGAGACGCCGACGCGGCAATGGCCAGTTAATCGGCATGCCATCGAAGCGATCGAGATCTCGCACGGGATCTGCGATCTGTTCGGTCACCAGAAGACGTTCCCCCGCGACCACCGGCTGCGCAACCTGAACAGGACTGACAGCCCGGGGACGATTACGGTCGGCATAAACACTGAAAGCGAAGGCGCTGTGATCCCGGTTTTCGTCAACGACTTCGAGGGGACCAGCATGGTGAAACAACTTCCGCCCTGAATGCACTTCATAGGCACTGACAGAGACTGAATCCGTGAGGTAGACCACCCCGTCGCGTACGAGGGGCGCAATGGGTGCCAGTGGAGACTCACTGGGTTCTGCGCCACGTCGAAAAACGTTGCTGTCCGTGAGACTGGCAATTCCCAAGGGCTGCCGCCAACTGGGAACGAGGTCTTCGGGCATCGCCCCTTCACTCACCTCATCCCTTTGCACTCCTGTGGGCGGGAGTGTCTCCAGGAACCGAACCATGTCCGGGCCGGCACCCATTTGGAGCGCTCTCAGTGCCACGGCTCGGGCCTTCCCCCCTTCACCCTTCTCGGCAAAGAGATGCGCCGCCCCTATCGTTGCCCTTCGACCGACAGGCAGGCCTTCCAGCTCTCTCCCAATTCGAAGCAGCGTTTCGTCATCCCTCCAGGCGAGGGCCTGCTCCATGGCAAGTACATCCGCCGGGTCCTGTTGTTCTGTAACAATCTTCGGATCGATGGACTGTTCGAGGCGAAACAGACCCCATTCCCCGGCCCCCACCCAGCGGCCATCTCCACCCTCGATTTGAATGACGTGGTCTGGGAATCGGTCTGCTAAATCAAGAAAGAGCGCCGCACTTTCACCCGTCCTCCCCAGAGAAAGAAACTCTTCGGCACGCTGAAGCACAAGCCGTGCTCCCCCGGAATCACGGACAGAAAAACCATGCAGGACCTGCTGATCCGGGTCGAAAGTCCAATCTGCTTCCATCATCTGATCCCAACCTGCAAACCGCTCCGACTGAGAAAAAGCGGGGCATGGGACAAGGAAGCCCAACGTCACCACGCAGACGACAAATCGGAAAGAGCGAGAGAACATGCGGAAGAGATCTCCTCAGATCAGATTACTTCGCTTACGGACAATCCACTCGGCTGCAAGAAGGCCCACGAGAACGAACAACTGGGGGAATCCCGACCACAATTCCTCGAGTTCCGGTTCATCAAGGGGACGTTCCATGGGCAAATCCTGCCATCCTGCCAGCAGGTCTTCCGCCTCTCTCAGAGGGACATAGCGCCCCCCCGTCCTGGCCGCCACGGATCGGAGGAGCGCAGAATCGAGGATCGCATCATCTTGTTCCGCCGACGGAACGGAAACCGTCACGATCCGGAGCGACTTCGAGATGCTTTCCTCGTCCTTGGAGTCTTCCAGCCAAAGACGAAAGGGGCCCGCCTCATCAGCCAGGAGAGTGCCAACGTAAACCCCGGGTTCGTCCCTTGTCAGGAGAAGGGTCCCTTGAACGCCTGAAGGATCTGTCATGAAGGCCTCAATACTCTCGTCCATGTTCGGCTCAAACTGGTCGTCCAAGATCCTGGCGGTGACCGTCATGCGATCCCCCAGGTCATAGTCCGATCGGTCCGTTGCGAGGTCGAAGCGAAAATCGCTTCGGCGCAATTTGTTGAGGGCCAAGAAACGAATCAACCCACGCCAAAAGGGCTCTCGGTAGGTTTCGAGAAACCGCATCCGCCATCGCCAGGTCTCATCTGTGCCAAGGTATGCGGTCCTCCCTTGAGGGAAGTACATCGTCGCAAGGAGCACGTGCGGACCGTGGACATTCCTGGATGTCGGATGCGTCAAAAGCACCTCCGCGGTCGCACGAGCCTTGGCCACAGGGGCGTACCACGTCAGAGGTTCCAATCCCCCCTCGCCTTCCCAGAGACTCTGATTGGTTTCATTGTCAGGGTGCAACGTGACGATCTCATGGGGATCTCTTGCCCGTTCGAGGTGCGGACGGAAAGGAACCCCCTCGTTCACGATCGCCATCTGCTCAACGGCCGGATCTCCAAAAATCACGGGAAGAAGATGTTCGATCGCCGTTCCGGCATAACTCTGTGGGCTATAGAGGGAACCCGCCTGCATGAGGAAGCCTCCTCCCGCCTCAACGAAACGACGGATATTTTCGATGTGCGTCTCTGGGTCTCCGCCAAGCGATTCGGGATGAACATCGCCGAAAACAATGACGTGATAATTCTTGAGAAGATAATCAAGGCTGTCGGGAAAGCGTGTCAGAGGAGGAACCCCTTGGGTGGACTCCTGAATAAAGTCCGCATCTGCACTAAGTAACAGGCACTGGAGTTCAATGTTGGAAGAACGAAGCAGAGCTCCCACAAGAAAGCGGTACTCATAGCGGGGATATCCATCCACGTAGAGGACTCGGATCTTCCCTGGTTCAATCCGAAGCAGACGCCGTTCCCGATTGTTGTCCACATTCTGTTCGCCGGGGACCGGTTGCACAGACACGAGGAGATCGAGTTCCCCCTCGCGGTCGGGGATGAAGGGAATGCGCAGCGTTTTCTCGCTCCCGCCGTCCCCCTCGCTCAGCACCAAATCGATCCGCCCCAATTCCCGATTCGACTCCCCGTCCTCCACCGTCACGACAGTTGGCATGTCAGTGTATCCACGTGATGACACGGTCACCTCGAGATTCACGGTGTCACCGGCCAGGGCGATTTCCGGGACAGTCACATTGCTAATTCGCAGGTCTTGTGGAACATCCGAATCACCGACCCCCACAAGACTGACTGGGACAGCGCGGGCAACGAAGGAGGACAGAGCCGCCTGGACATCCCGACCCCCGTTCACTCTGCCGTCGGTCACAACCAGCACGTGAGCAACTTCCATTCCACGCATTTCGCCGGCCACAGCAGAAAAAGCATCCCCGAGGCGGGTGCTGACATCAGCCGCGATGAGATCTTCGAGACCCCCGACCGGCCGAAGACTCTCCCCAAAGGCATGCAATGAGACCTCGTATCGATCTTTGAGGTCTTCGAGGGGTAGGGCCAAAACCTGTTGAACGAGTTGAAGACGTGTCGCGTCCCGTGGGAGGCCGACTTTTTCTGCTAAATCTCCCAGGTCCCTTTCTCTGAAACTCGCCGAGTCGTCCAGCAAAACGAGAGTGAGGGGTTTTTCAACCCGCATCCGCTGGTGGCTATGCACCGGTTCAAAAAGAAACAAAAGAACAAGGATGAGGGCCAATGACCGCAGCAAGCCAAGCGCCCATTTTTGCCGTCCGGAAACAGGCGCTTTTCCATACAGCCATCGGCAGAAAAACACGACTGCCGGCAGGACAACCAAGACAAGGACCCAGATCGGAGGCAAATTTAAAAATTCGATACGGGTCGTCTCCACGATTTCCGAACTCAATCCGAGAAAAGCCTGCGCCATCACGCGCTCCCCTCCTTCAATCGAGCAAAGATCGCTTCGCCCAGCAGAACCACGAGCAAGAACCACAACAGCGTGTGTCCGAGCCGCCCCGTTCCAGTTCCTTTCCCTCCGTCGTTGCCCCACTCCTCCCGAAAAGCACCGATCTCTACATCAAGATCGGCCAGTTGCGATCTCAAGGAGGCTTCCGCAATCGGTCGAAGGTCACCTTCCCGAACATCGGGCCGAGCCGTCAGAGCGAGGGTTGCCAGGGGATCCTCCAGATCAACCAAATGGACATCGAGTTCCCAATCTCCCACTTGATCCAGTGGTGTTGAAGAAAGAGTAAGCCGGTGCCGATCCCCTCCAACGCCCAGGTGTTCGACTTCCGGTTTCTCGACGACTGTCGCGCCACCCGAGGGAGACCGCAGAGTAAATGCGACGGGAAGACTCTCAAACACCAACTGGGGAGACTGCCCGACAAGAACGTTCGTCGCCGAAGTGTCATGCATGGTGAGCCAATCCAGCATCTCGTGTACTAATGGCAGCCAGATTGCCGGTTGCCGTGGCCAAAGAGACCATGTGTCATCCGCAGTGGTCCCAATCAGGACAATCCTGCCTTCTCCAAGCCGGCCTTCCACCATGGCCGGCTCCACATGTCCCAAGGCATCCACAAAGGAGGCGAGGACCTGTGCGTTCTCTCTCGGTTCAAGACGATGCCTCCGGAGGACCGGCACTCGCAGCAAGAGGGACAGGTTCGGATCTGTGAAAAGAGACAGGGGGGAAGGAGGGGGATCGGCCAGAGCCAAGGTGGCGTAGTCTTGTCCGCCCTTTCCCGTCGCATCGCCAATTGCCGGCCCGATTTCAGCAGGGAGCAGGCCCGCTGCTCCAAGTTCTCTTTCGTACCGCACGCCATCGACCTGAGAACCGGTAAAGATCAGCAACGGCGTCCCAGCTCCAACGACATCCGCGAGTTGATTCACTGTGGTCTCACTCAGGGCTCCCACGTCGGCCAACACAATCGCATCAAACCGCCACAGATCTTCACCCCCCTCATCCAGGCGCTGGACGTCACAGACCGTCGGCCGAAATCGAGGCTCCACGTCGTCCCGACCCGGATCGAGGGCGAGTTGGAGAAAGCCCGTCGCCCCCTCCAGTGGAAGAACGCCGCCCGGACGCCCATCGACGAGCAACACATTCCGTCGACGAGAAACATTGACGGCGAGACTGGCTCCATCGTCAAAGGAAAGCGCATCCCCAGTCACCGCAAAACCTACATGGAGCGGACCCGGTTCACCGACCCTGGTACGGAAGGTTACGGCAACCTCTTCTCCGGGTGGAATGGGCTCAAGGCTGGTCACGCGCCGCAACTCTCCTTGCTGTGTAAAAGACCCCTCCAACCCAACGGCCGTTGTTTTCTTGTAGTTCCTCACTCGAGCCGTGAATGTCGCCGACTCTCCAGCCAAGACGAGAGAATCTTCCACAGACAAGGACGTCACACCGACATTAGGTCTTGAGTCACCCTCCACGATGACAGGAACAATACGGAGAGAACCCCCTGCCTGACCGAGAGCCTCTTTGAACAGCCCCCCTAAGGACTCCGAGCCCCCAGCCCAACTCAACCGCTGCAGATCCGTATAAATCTCAACCGTGAGCGCTCCCTGTCGAACAGGACGCACTCTGTCTCTCACAAACCGGGCCACTTCCACCATGTCAGCAACCCCTTGAGGTGAAAACAGGCCCTGATCCAGCCATTCCAAAGCACGGCTGGGAGCCACTCCCATGGGCAACGGCAACATCCCCTCGGCCCCTGGAGTCAGAAGGGTCACCGCATCACCTCGTTCATCGTCCAAGGCCAAGAGCCGTTTACGGACCAATTCTGCGGCACGGTCAGCCAGAGTGACCCCTGGACCGAGACTCCATCCCATGCTGTCCGACCTGTCCAGCACGAGAACGACTTCCTGGCGGCCGCCTGTCCATTCAGCGAGCAGTGAATCTCCCGGAACAAACGGGAGCGACATGGCCAGGGCCGCAAGCAAGACTGCAAGGCAACGCAGTGCCAGAAGGAGGAGATTCTCCATCCGCAGACGCCTTCGTCGCTGGCGATAGGCATCTTGAAGAAACCGCAGTGCTGCAAAAGAAACAACGACGAATCGTCGGCGATTGAGAAGATGAATGAGAAGCGGAACGCCAATGAGTGCCGCTCCCCACAGAAGCCAGGGTGCCCCAAATCCGAGATTCACCGATGCCTCCTCACCCGTGCGGCACGGGCACCGAGAAATGCGGACAAAGACAGGCCGAGGGGCTTGGATGTGTCCAGGAGAGCGTAGTCGACACCCTGCTGGTGACAGGCCCTGCGAAGACGAGCACGCCAGTCCTCCATAGATTCTAGATAGGCCTCCTGAAGCGACGGAGCATCTACGAGAAGACGGTCGTCCCCCTCCATATCTTCAAACCGTGTCAACCGGTCGAAGGGAAAGGTGAGTTCATCCGAGTGCATGACGTGGAGGACCAGACATTCGTGTCCCCGTGCTCCCAGAGCACCGAGTCCCTTCGAGAGACTCTCAAGATCTCCAAAGCAATCAGAAATCAGGACCACCAGCCCCGGATGGGCAACAGCCTCTGACAGACGCCCGAGCACCGCTTCAAAATTCGTCTCCCCGGCGGGGCTTCGCTCGACGAGGGCGAGGAGAATCGACTGAAGATGTGTGCTTGAAGTCGACGCGGGCAGCATCCGGTCGAGAAGGTGATCGAACAGAGCCGTGGCCACGCCATCCCGTTCCCTTAACACCAAATGGGCGAGGGCTGCAGCAGCCTGACAGGCGTGATCATATTTCGACTTCGTCCCTTTCGGCCCGTAGGCCATCGATCCGCTTGCATCCACCACCAGTGTGCATTCGAGATTTGTTTCTTCTTCGTAGCGTTTAACGACGAGCCGATCAGTTCGAGCGTAGGCCTTCCAATCGAGATGCCGTAGATCGTCACCTTGGACGTAGGGCCTTCTCTCAGCAAACTCGACTGAAATCCCTCGACGAGGGCTCCTGTGGCGACCGGCGAGAAAGCCCTCCACGGTTGACGTGGCCATAAGGCTGAGGCCTCTAAGCCGTTCTGCCACTTCGGGGTCAATACCGACCCCTGCCTTCTGATCAGTCGTCCGTGGATCCGACGACTTCTGGGAGTCCGCCATCGTGGCTCGTCCTGATGGGGTGGAGGGGCACCGTCTCGATAAGTTGGTCAATGATGTCGTCGGGGCACAGGCCCTCTGCCTGGGCCGAGTAGTTGGTCAGGATGCGGTGCCGGAGCACGGGGCGCGCGCAACGTTGGATGTCTTCCATCGATACGTGAAAACGCCCCTGGATGACCGCCCGGGCTTTGGCTGCCAGAACGAGATACTGACCGGCTCGAGGCCCAGCCCCCCACTGGAGATTGTCCTGTACGACAACGGGAACATCCTCCTGATCGGGACGAGTCGACCGGACAAGAGTCATGGCGTAGTGGATCATCTCATCAGCGATCGGCACCCGCCTGACGAGCCCCTGCAATTGCACGATCTCTTCACCATCCATGATGGACTGCAAATCAGAGGACTCGATGGAAGAGGTCCGACGAAGAATTTCCAACTCATCGTCTGAAGACGGGTAATCCACCACGACGTTGAACATAAATCGGTCCAATTGAGCTTCGGGCAGGGGGTATGTCCCCTCCTGCTCAATCGGATTCTGGGTCGCCAAGACAAAGAAGGGGTCAGACAGAGGACGAACCTCTCCTCCTGTTGTCACCTGACGATCCTGCATCGCTTCAAGGAGAGCCGCTTGGGTTCGCGGTGGCGTTCGATTGATCTCATCCGCAAGGAGCACGTTCGTAAAAATCGGGCCTTCTCTGAACACAATGTCCCGAGATCCGGTATCTCGATTCTCTTGAATCAATTCTGTTCCCGTAATGTCGGTCGGCATGAGGTCGGGCGTGAACTGAATCCTTTTGAAATCCAAAGAGAGCGTGCGGGAGAGAGAACTGATCATGAGGGTCTTGGCCAACCCAGGGACCCCCGTCAAAATGCAGTGCCCCCTCGCAAAGAGCGCCACGATTAACTGATCAATGACAGCGTCCTGGCCCACAATGACCTTCGCCATCTCTGTCTTAATCGCGCTGTATGCTTCTTGAATACGCTCGGCAGACTGTACATCTGTCTGGTCAGTCATGAGGGCAGTCCCGGGATGAAAAGAGCCTTCACCATATCAGTCAATGGGTGAGGTCTCTACGGAGACGGCGTTCGACAAGTTAGACAAGATCTTCGCGATCAGGGAGTTCTTTCCCAATAACGAACCACAAGGTCACCGCTCGATACAAAAGGACTGAGCCCAACAAGACCGTTCCGGAGTGCTCGCAGTTCAGCAACATAGGGCGGTACCCCCTCCGGACCACCCCCAAGCAAAACAGGCTCGGCCGTTAAATCATCAACATCCACGAGACGGACACCTTGAAATGTGGGGATAAAAACATCCGACTCCACCATCACGGGGCGACTCGCCCAGGGCCACCCCACTGGATAGTCGTCCTCGGGAAGAAAACGGCCTGTCTCAAGCACATGACCATCTGAACCGAGCAGAACAAGGCCAACCCGACCATCTCGGCGGCGACTCGCAAGCACCGCTGGAGAAGAACTCCCCTTCGGGTCTGACAGCAGGCCCACGACGTGGAGACGATCGAGTTTTTCGATGGGGTCATCGAGAATGACATGCCCTCTTTGCCCCAACGTTTGCCCAAGAACATAGAGATAACGACTATCTGAAGGCGCAACGATGAGCCGGTCATTCCACAGACGGACGGGCTCGCCTTCCCAACCACTAGGCTCCCGATCAAAGAGATAGGCGGCGTCATAGACACCCACGTCTACAGGGAAAAGCCGGTCGTATTGAAACACGTGAAGTAATTGCCCGGTCCAACCATCCACGGCGGCGACCGCTCCAAAGCCCGTGCAAACAAAAATCACGCCGTCTTTCTCTGCCGGGACACCGTCCCTCCCACGCTTGTCAATTGCCCTTAGGTTCAAATCATCCAAGCGGCTGGAAAAACGTCGGACATGCGCACCTCGAACGATCGGTGTTTCAAAAATGAACTCCCCCGTTTCCTCGTCAAAACACAGCAGCGAAACCTCCGTCGTTTCTGCTGTTCGAAACTGCTGTACAAACACTCGGCTCCCGGCAATCAAAGGCGGTCCGAAGGCAGTGCTCGGATCGGGAGACGCCGTCTGCGTCGTCCATGCAACCGAAGCCTTCGGTGTGCTTCCCAAAGACAGGCTGGGCATATCCAGCGGCTGATCGGGAAGGTCAAGGGCCACCAATGTGGCAAGGCGGGGTACCCCACTCCGCCGATCACCGCGAAGGTCCAAGGGAAGATTAAAAGGAACGACTAACCGGTCATTTTCTTTTGCAAACCAGAAATCCGCCGGCAAAGGAAGAGCGGGGGTGAGATGTTTGCTGTCCAACTGTTTCAAGACTGACGATTCCCACGAGAAATCGCCCATCGATTCTCGACCGATATTCGGTTCGAAAGCAAAGAGCCCTCGAGCGTCCAAAAGAACAACTTCTCCCTCGCGTCCATCGAATGCGGCCGGCAGCGGAAGATCTTCCTCCTGTCCCAAGGGACGACGGAAGGTGAGGATCAAAGACCATTCGTCCCCGCCCTCTGGCCGGTCACTGGAGTCCCTGGGATCCAAACGATGGCCACACGCCTCGACTAACGCCACGGCCTCTTCTTCGTCACCCACACGCAGGGCCATCGCT
>JAZALG010000042.1:0-11062 GCA_036229545.1 Planctomycetota bacterium
GAAGGTTAAGTCGTCTCCCACGGGTGACGAAGAGAGTTGTATTCACCTCATTTAAGCCATCAAGCTCTCTTCCCATGACAAACACCGGGCAGATCAAGACCACCCAGACACCCTCGCCCCGTTTCACTGGATTCACCCTCGTGGAACTGCTCGTCTCCGGTGCCCTCGGAGCCATCCTTCTCGGTGCTCTGGCCGTCACCTCCTTCACCTTCACAGAGTCCCTCCTCGAAATCGAAGGAGAGGGAACCGCGTTCGCTCAAGGTGAAGACGCCCTGGGCCGGATCACACGTGAAATCCGAGAGGCCCACCTGGCTGAGATTCCATCATCCGGCCGGCTGAGATTGCGTTTTGCAGACGGCACGACCCACGAGTACTTCCGCGAGGAAGACGACCTCCTCCTGAGACGGAATAACGGCGATACAGCAAGGATCTTCCTCGACCTGGACGACATCGTCTTTGTCCCCACCTTGACCACTCGGCGCAGGGAAGATCCTCCGGAGATGACCTATGGGATCTGGTTACCCCACGAAGATTTTGCTGTTGCCACAGGACCCTGGCAGGAGCAACTTCCGAATCAAAACCCTCCTCTTGAAATCTTCCCAGGGCACACCGTTTCGCTCGGATTTGTCCCTCCCACCTCCAACAGCGTTTTGGGAGGAAACGGGAACGAACAACTTCTCCAGATCGGCCTGAGTCTTTTGTCCGTCCCGGTTGCTTCCATGGCACCCAGTTCGTCCGTTCTGGTCTCTCTTTACGAGACCCGAGGACCAGGATCTGCCATCCCCGTGGAGACACCCCTGGGGTCCTTCGCTCTTCCGATGGGCGCCCTTCCCCAGGCTCTTCCTGACGGAGCGGGAGGGTGGGTTGCCCCCCAGGCAATGACGACCATCGACCTCTCTCCTCTGAACGCCGCCATGGAACCCGGAGTGGGCTACGCTCTCGTTTTGACGGGCAGCGGAGGGCTCGTCTTCTCACCGACTCTCCTCGCAGGGAACGCCGATCTTGCGATCGCATCGCCCGGTGGGCCATTCGCAACCGTCAGTTCCACCGTGCCTTTTTCCCTCTCTGGCGAATGCGTCCAAACGCATTCCGTCGAGCAAGACGTCATCGTCCGCGTCACGATCAAGATGACACCCTCTGCAGGCCCCCCTGTGACCCGTTCTGCGTCCCTCCTCTCTCAGACCCTCAGCAAAGACCCTTGGCTCGGCGTCGTTCCTGGAGAAGCAGCGCCCTAACTCCGCAGAGGAGGGCTCACAGGTCCGTATAGACGGGACCTCCCCCCTCGGGGGTCACCCAATCGATGACCTGATAGGGGTCCATGATGTCGCAGGTCTTGCAGTGCACGCAGTTACTAGAGTTCACCTGCAAGCGCACTGCACCCCCCTCCGTTTCGTCCTCTGCGACCATTTCGTAGACCGAAGCGGGGCAAAAGTACTGGCAGGGATTTCCGAACTCTTCTCGACAGGTCGTCGCACAGTGGGAGGGATCAACGCCGATTCTCAGATGTGACGGCTGGTCCTCCTCATGCTTCGTTCCCGAATGAAATAGGTTTGTGAGTTTATCGAAGGTCAGATTCCCGTCCTTTTCGACGGGCGGACGCGCCTTCCTTGCCTTCGCGGCCTTCCCCATCCTGGTGTGACCGGCGGACTGCGCTGAACACTCCTTCAGCCCTCGCCCCCCCGTCACAAGCTGCAGGCCAATCTGAGCCATGCCTCCCACGGAAAAACCATGCGCCATGGCCTGGTGGAAGTTTCGGACACGATACAACTCCTGACCGGCCCAGGAGTCCTTCAAGGCTTTCTCATAGCCCGCAAGGGTCACAGCGCTGCTGTCTCCGGTGAGCAGGGCCTGTAACGCCGTCTCCGCGGCCAAGGCCCCCGACTTCATGGCAAGGTGAATCCCCTTGAGGCGGGCCACATTGACGGTTCCCAGGGCATCTCCTGCGAGGAGACAGCCGTCCACATAAGGTTGCGGCATCGCCCAATAGCCCCCCGCTGGAAGGCTCTTCGCTCCGTAACTAATCCGAGTGCCTCCTTTGAGAAGGTCGCGGATGAAGGGGTGCGTCTTAAAACGCTGCAACTCCTCATGAATATCGAAGGTGGGGTCTTCGTATTCGAGGGCCACCACGAGGCCCAGAGTGATCAAATCTCCGCCGACCCAGTACAGAAAGGAGCCCCCGAAGAGATTCCTCGGCAGAGGAAAACCCGCCGTGTGGAGAACGCGGCCGGCCTGCTCAGACGCTCCCGGGACTTCCCAGGTTTCCTTGACGCCGGTTTCATAAACCTGAGGAATGCGTCCTTCTGTTCCGAAACGCTCCACCAAGCGTTTCGTGAGATGGCCACGACTCCCCTCGCACAACACCGTGACCTTGGCCCGAATCTCCATCCCTGGTTCAAAGTTGGCTCGCTTTTCACCCGACGCAGAAATGCCCTTGTCGTTGGTCACAACACCCTTCACGGCCCCCTCTTCTACGATGAGATCCGCTGCGGGAAATCCTGCGAAGACATTGACGCCAACCTCTTCCACCTGTCCTTCCATCCAGCGAACCACTCGATTGAGCGACCCTGTGGTAAAGCCGTGGTTGTTCATCCAGGGCGGAGCCGGGAGAGGAAAACTCTTCGTCGACGTCAGCCAGCGCATGGCGTCCTGGCGGACAGGAATCACGGGCGCACCACGCTCGAGCCAATCGGGCATGATCTCATCGAAACCCTGCGGATCGATCACAGCGCCGCTGATGATATGGCTCCCCAGGGCCTCTCCCTTCTCGATCACGCACACCATGGGATCGTCCAAAGTGGCCTCGCCCCTCTCGCTTGCGAGGGCGTTGTGCTCCTCGATCAGTCCATGGAGACGATAGGCCCCAGCCAGACCGGCGGGACCGCCACCAACAAACAGAACATCGACATCCAGAACTTCACGGGCGTCAGCCATCGGTGAAGATCCTCAGAAAGGGAATCGTTGGAAACCCGAGGATAGACCTGGGATCCACGCGAGCAAGAGATCCCCTTCGATCCACAACGGAGTTCCGCACAAAATGCCCGATTCCAGCGGGTCATCAAGGCCGCAATGCGGCGAAGAGACGCGGAATTACTTCTCGGCGAGGAAGAACCAGATCGCTGAAGAGGTCACGCGAACACGACCCTCTTCTCCATCACCGTCATCGATAAAAGCGTCGAGCAAAGCCGCGCTTTGATCGTCAATCTCGCCAAACCCACGGTGGAGACGGGCCCATAACTCGTCTTGTTCTCCATCGCCATCGGTGTCCTCGGCACAGCGCGGTGCGACCACTCCCCAAAAACTGTTTGTCGTCGGACGGCTCATCGATTCGAAAAGATAGGGGCCATTCCACGTTGCTTGGTGAGCCCAGGGGACAAATGCCGAGTGGACAAGGCCTCCCTGAAATCCCTCGGAGAGGTCAAATGTCGTCGCAGGAAAGTCGCCGTTATCTTCCAGATAACGGCTGACAGCGAGCTGCAATCGAGGGAGGTCCTCAAGCACCACTCCCTGCAAAGCCTCATGTCCTCCAGACAACGATCCTGGAACGACAAATCCTCCCAGGGCAATCAGAAGAACGGCAGCGATCACCGCACCGGCGGAAACGCTGTGAGGGGAAAAAGAAGAAGGTTGCAGAAAATGCACGGAAACATCTCGCGTAGAGAAAAGAACCAACTTCACCCCTTTATCGAGAGGAGAGGGCGGTGGACTTGAGGCCAATCAAGGGGCCTGAAATGTCCCCTACCACCTCATCAGAGCCATTCTAAGGGCTTTACAGACTTGGTAAGGACACCCTGCTGGAGAACAAGGGTGCGATCGGCCTGCTCGGCGAGGAGGGCGTCGTGTGTCACGAGAACCACCGTCAGTCCATGTTCCCGCGCCAGCCGAAACAACTGGTTGGCGATCACCTCTGAAGTGCTTTCATCGAGATTCCCCGTCGGCTCGTCGCACAGCAGCATGCTCGGTCGAGACACCAGGGCACGAGCCAAGGCGACCCGCTGTCGTTCTCCTCCGGAAAGTTGCCCAGGACGATGGGAAAGGCGCTCTTCCAGACCCAAGTCTGTGAGGAGTGACTTGGCCTCCTTGAACGCCGCTCCAGATTCACGCGCCCATCGACCGGGCCCCACATCAATCATGCGGGGAAGCACAGCGTTGTGGAGAGCATCGATCTCAGGCAAAAGGTGATAGAACTGGAAGACAAACCCGACTTCCCGATTTCGCGTGCGACACCGTTCGCTTCGGGACAATCGGGTCGTTTCCCGCCCCTCGATTTCAAGGGTCCCTTCATCGGGTCGGTCCAGCAACCCAAGAAGGTGGAGCAGGGTGCTCTTCCCAGAACCGGACCTCCCCATGATGGCAACGGACTCTCCCGCGGTCAGATCAAGGTCCACTCCCCGGAGGACTCGCACCTCTTCTTCACCGACTTTGAAAGTGCGACAAAGACCTCTGGCTTGTACGACGGGGCGGTCCGTTGTCCTCCGCCCTCTCGTCGATTCCATCTCTTGCCTATTCATGACGCAGGGCCTGCACGGGGTCCATGTTCGCCGCTTTCCAAGCCGGGATAAGACAGATGAGAACAGCAAAGAGAATGGTCACGAGCGTAATCGCCCCGTCGAGGCCGTGGTGAATCGAGGCGGGGATATCCGTGAAGGCGTAGACATTCTTTTGGAAAATCTCGATGTCAAAAGTGACCTCAATCCAGTCTTTCAACTCATTGACGTGCAGAGAGGCGTAGGTTCCCGCCACCAACCCCAGGACACCCCCCACCGTAGCGATCAGCCCCCCACACAAAGCAAAGATGGCGCCGATCCCCGGCGCGCTCGCACCCATGGCAGACAAGATCCCGATATCCCGTATCTTTTCCTGCACCATCATGGCGAGCATCGAGAAAGTCACGGTGCACGTGAGAAGGACGAACAAAAACAGGACAATCCCCAGAATGTTTCGCTCGTTCTCGACCGCGCCCAGCATGATCGCGTGGCGATCACGCCAGGTCTGGACCTCCGCGAAGAGGCCTGCACGCTCAAGTTCGATGTTAAGCGCCGCCTTCACCCTGTCCAGATCAACGCCCTCCTCCACTCGGACATACACTTCTGAAACCTCGTACTTCGTTCCTGACCAGACTCTGAAGTCCGCGTTCTCGATAAAAACATGGTTCATGTCGAAGTCGTAGTGACCGGTATGAAACGCTCCTGAGATGATGAAGGTGGCCATTGTTGGTCGAACGGTATCCCCGCCTGACAGATCAATCTTGTCCGGCAGGGTCACGATGTCGATCGCGTCCCCCTTCCGTAGCCCGACGACACGGAGCAGTTCTTCGCCGACAATAGCTCTGGGCAGATCCGCGTTGCGAAGAGAACCTGCGATCAAACCGCGATGAACGCGGAATGGCCGTCGGGTGTCATCCACGGCCAAGGTGGGGTCTTCAACACCGGAGATCAATCGTCCCGTAATACGGCGCGTGCCCGGTTCCCGCACGCGAAGGAACTCGGTTAATCGACTCACGCGACCTTCTTCGTCTGGATTAATCCCAAGAACAAAGATCTGGTTCAGCGAAGCATCCCTCGAATTCATCACAGTAAAAACGGACGTCTGGGCGCCAGTCGTGTCATTTCCCTCTGTGTGCGTCTTGTAGATGCCAGGTCGAACGAGTCGCGAGACGGCGCCCGACACCCCCTCTTGCGCCTCCGCCATGGACTCGATCACCCCTGCCTTGACGGGTTCCGACCCTTCAATCTGGAGCGGAAAAACGATGAGATCGGCCGTCGTCCCGCGAACGATCGAACGGGTCTCCGCCAAAAATCCGTTCATCACGCTCACCACAACGATGAGCGCCGTAACGCCAATGCCGATCGACACCATCCCCAAATAACTCACCGGACGGCTGATGAGATAACGAAAGGCAAGAAAGTAAACGTACACGCTAGGAGTCAGCCGAGGGTCTGAGCAGGGGGAAAAGGATCACATCACGAATCGACTCCGCCCCTGTCAAGAGCATAGCCAGACGATCGATCCCCACACCAATCCCTGCCGCGGGAGGCATGCCGTAGGCGAGAGCCTGAAGATAGTCATGGTCCACCTCACCGGGTTGTTCGGGATCACGCGCTGCCACCTGCGCTTCAAACCGCCGAGACTGTTCCTCTGGATCGTTTAACTCAGAAAAACCATTGGCGATCTCCATCCCCGCCACCACGAGTTCGAATCGATCCGCGAGGCGTTCGTCCGTAGGTGAAACCTTGGAAAGAGGGCTCAACTCGATAGGAAAATCAGTCACAAAGGTGGGTTGAATCAGGTGCTCTTCAACCGTCATGTCGAAGAGGGCGGCGATGATCTTGGGCAACTCCAGCCCATCCATCTCCACGCCAGCTGTCTTTGCGGCGCTTCGAATCGAGGCTTCGTCAAACAGGTCCGCCCCACCATGGTCCCGCAGAAGATCCCCATAAGAAACCCGTGCGAAGGGCGCCGAAAAATCCAGCTGGTGACCTCCCCATTCCACGAGGTGGGATGACTCTTGATCTGAGGCGCCATGCCTCCCCAAAGCGAGTTGAGAGAGGATCTCTTCGGTCGCGACCATCCAATCTTCCCCCGTCGCATAGGCCCAGTAACCCTCCATCATAGTGAACTCGGGGTTGTGCCGGGGTGAAAGCCCCTCGTTCCGATAGTTCCGGCCGATCTCAAACACCCGCTCGAACCCGCCCACGAGGAGCCTCTTCAAATACAACTCCGGGGCAATGCGGAGAAAGATGTCGAGATCCAGGCTGTTGTGGTGCGTGGTGAACGGACGGGCCGCAGCTCCCCCAGCAATGGACTGAAGAGTCGGTGTCTCGACCTCCATGAAGCACCGTTCCTCCAAAGCCGCCCTCAGATCAGCAATCATTCTGGAGCGCTGCTGAAATCGAGAATACGTCTCTTCGTTCACCGCCAGATCGACATAGCGCTGTCGATAGCGCTGTTCGATGTCCACCAGACCAAAGTGCTCCTTGGGGAGGGGAAGCATGGCCTTCGAGAGCAACTCCATCTCCTCCACGAAAAGCGTGGGCTCGCCTTTCTTTGTCCGCCCCAACTTCCCCGAAGCCGCGAGAAAATCTCCTAGGTCCAGGCCAACGCTCATCGTTTCGAAACGTTCCGGACCCAAGACCTCTTTTTGCAGATAGATCTGCAACTTGCCCGAGCCGTCCCGCAAGTCCATGAACATGCTGTTCCCATGATCCCGGCGGGCTGTCATGCGGCCGAAGAGAACAACCTTCGCTGACGGCTCTGCATCGGGATCACATTGCTCTAAGACGGCAGCAACGGGCAGACGCCCCACCATGCGTCCTTTGGTGGGGTAGAGAGCCTCTCCGGCATCCTGTAGCCCTTGACGCTTATCAATTCGTTCCTGTGGAAGGTCCATTCTCGGATTCTAGTAGAGGGGGCATCTAGAATGCCACGATGACACCCCTTGAACCCACCTTAGTCTGAGTGGGACCATAATCACCTTTTCTCCCCCCGGATATTCCTCATGGCCTGTACTGTCACCGCCAACGGCCCAAGTCACCGCACTCTCAACTTCACCGTCGAGCGCGCGGAAATCAAAAAAGAGATTCACCACGACCTCACCGCCATTGCTGCACGCGCCACGTTTAAGGGATTTCGGCAGGGCAAGGCCCCCATGGATCTTGTTCGAAAAGCCCATGAACACTCGGTCGTCGAAGATGTCCGCAAGCGCATCATCTCAAGGGAATTTCAAAAAGCCGTCGAAGAACATGAACTCCGACCAGTCGGAGACCCGGAAATGAACCTCGAAGCCTTTGAGGACGATGAGGCCGGGGACTTCACCTTTGAATTCAAGATCGAGGTCATCCCTGAGTTCGAACTGGCAGACCTGGACAAGATCCCGGTGACGGTCTCACTGCCGGCTGTCACCGATGACATGGTGGACCAGGACGTGAAACGGTTTTGCGAGCAGGCCGCAACCCTTGAAGACGCTGAAGAAGGCGCCCTCATTGAACGAGACGATATTCTCCACGCCACGATCGTGTATCAAGTCGGCGAGGACACTCTCGAGCCCCGCACCGAGTGCGCGGTTCTGCCCCGCCACGATCTCGTCGACGGCCTCACGATTGAGGGGTCCGCCGACGCCCTCGTCGGCAAGCGCACCGGGGACACAGTGCAAATGGAAGCGGCCCTTCCCTCCCACTTCCGGCCTGACGAGTTTGCGGATCAGCAAGCGACCCTCGAGGTCACCATCGACAAACATCAAGTCATGGCCATTCCTGAGTTGGACGAGGAACTCCTCAAAAGAGCGGGAGTGGAAAATGAGGAGGAGTTGCGGGAGAAAATACGCGAAGGCATTGAGAACCAACGCTCCCGGGCGAAGGATGAGTTGGCTGATCAATCCATTACAAAGTGGCTGATCGAGCATCACGAGTTCGAACTTCCCGAGCGCCTCCTGGCCAAATCCATTGACCGTCGAATTCACGAAATCGCCCACCGGATGATGGAACAAGAGGGATTAGAGGCAGAAGAAAGTCACGTCAAAGCCGAAGAACATCGGGAAGAAGTACAGGAGAGCACGCAGTCCTCCTTGAAGGCATCCTTCATCTTGGCAAGGATTGCTTCTGAGCACGATCTGTCGGCCACAGAAGAAGAGACACTGGAGCAGATTCGCGCTCTTGCCTCCGCACGGGGGCATGACCCACAGGAGTTCCTTTCACATGCCCGCAAAGAAGGATGGATCGGAGACATGATGGCTCAGATCACCGAACAGAAAACTCGAGACTGGCTCAGAGAGCAGGCTCAAATCACCGTCGAAGAATCCGAAGAGACTCCCGAGGCAGCATGAGGACGCAATACCTCGTTTACCCACCCGACCAGGAGTAAAAACAACATCATGACTCCGTCGCCAGTTAATCCGAAAAACGACAGTTATCCGATCCCCTATGTCATCGAGAAGACAGGCCGAGGAGAGCGGGCCTATGACATTTACAGTCGCCTCCTTGAGGATCGGATCATCTTCATGGGAACAGGGATCAGCGACGGCGTGGCCAATGCCATCATCGCCCAGTTGCTCTTCCTCGAAACGGAAAACCGTTCTCAAGACATCAACATCTACATCAACTCGCCGGGAGGCAGCGTCACAGCGGGCCTCGCGATCTATGACGCGATGCAACACGTTGCCTGCCCTGTGTCGACCTTCTGCGTCGGCCAGGCCGCATCCATGGGCGCTGTCCTCCTTGCGGCAGGCACGGCAGGCAAGCGCTACATCCTTCCCCACTCAAGAGTCATGATCCACCAGCCCTGGGGTGGAACCGGCGGCACTGCGGCCGACATCCGCATCCAGGCCGACGAGATTCTCGCACTCAAGAAGACCCTCAACGAGATCATCGCCAGTCACACGGGACAGACGGTCAAAAAGATCGAGAAGGACACCGATCGAGACCGCTATCTGACCAGCGAAGAATCCCTGAAGTACGGCATTGTGGACGAAATCATCACTCCTACAGATAGTGCCAACAAATCCTGACCTGACTCCGTCAAAGAAGCGGATATGAAAAACGAAGGAAAACCGCCGGACGAACGCTGCACGTTCTGTGACAAGGGCCGGCGGCATGTCCAGAATCTCATTGCGGGCCCCCCCGGGGTCTATATCTGCAATGAGTGCGTCGACCTGTGCAATACCATCCTCGTCGATCGTCGCCCGCCAGAATCAGACCTTCCTGTCAGCCCAACTCAGGAACTCAACCTCGAGAAACTCAGCACGCCAAAGGATTTGTTGAACTCGATCAGCAAATACGTCATCGGACAGGAGTTCGCCAAGAAGGTTCTCTCCGTCGCGGTCTACAGTCACTACCGCCGTCTCCTCGACCGGCAATCCAAGGAGAACTCTGAAGACGCCACCGATGGGGTGGAGATCGAGAAGAGCAACCTCTTGCTGATCGGCCCGACGGGGTCGGGCAAAACGCTCCTCGCCCGAACTCTCGCCCAGGTGTTGGAGGTGCCCTTCGCCATTGCGGACGCCACAACCCTGACCGAAGCAGGCTACGTGGGAGAGGACGTGGAGAACATCATCCTCAAACTCGTGCAAGCGGCTGACTTCAACATCGAACGGGCGCAGCAGGGAATCATCTTCATCGACGAAATCGACAAGATCGCCCGGACGACAAACAACATTTCCATTACCCGGGACGTCTCCGGAGAAGGTGTGCAGCAGGCGCTTCTCAAATTGCTCGAAGGAACGACAGCCAACATCCCTCCCCAGGGCGGCCGCAAGCACCCCGAGCAGCAGTACATCCAGATCGACACCCGAAATATTTTGTTCATTGTCGGAGGGACCTTTTCCGGAATCGAGGACATCGTCGCGCGTCGCGTGGGACAGGGCTCGATCGGCTTCCAAGAACGCCGGACAAGCAACGAACTGCAGTGGGCCGCGGAACGGAATGCCCTTGTCGCTCAGGTCACAACGGAGGATCTCGTCGAGTTCGGGCTCATTCCAGAGTTCGTCGGGCGTCTCCCCGTCATCTCCCCCCTCTCCTCCCTGACCCCCGATGAACTGATAAGGACCCTGGTCGAGCCGAAAAACGCCATCGTCAAGCAATACCAATCGCTCTTTGCCCTCGAAGGCTGCGACTTGACCTTCACCGAAGAGAGCCTCCGAATCATTGCGGAGAAGGCCCTCGCTTTGAAAACCGGCGTCCGGGCAGCACGGTCCATCATCGAGAGCCTCATGCTGGATGTGGCCTTCAACCTTCCTGATCACGGAAGTGGCTTCCACTATGCCGTCACTCCCGAATTCGCTCGAGGCGAGGGGCCCATCACCATCACCCCCATCGACGACGACGCCCGGCGTGAGTCGGCTTAAGCGGGCTGTTCTGGACCCCGAACCGCTTCCAGCTCTGACAGATCTCGAACCTGAGGGCTACGCCTGTCTCGCGGAGGTCCCCGGTGCACGGCGTTTTACAGGGGAACAGGTGCGCCGCTGGGTCTTGCAGCGCGGGATAACGGACTGGGAGTCGATGACGGATCTCTCCCGCGAACTCCAAGAGGCCCTTTCCCAGCACTGGCGCATCCGAAAGGGGGCCATCGAAAA
>JAZALG010000043.1:0-30924 GCA_036229545.1 Planctomycetota bacterium
GAGGTCCCGGCCGAGGAGGCGCGGGGGATGATGGCTGCGGCTCCGGTCGGCTTCGCTGCGGGCTGTCTCGTTTTAATTGTGCAGCGAGTTCTCCCGTCATATGTCGAACCACCGCCGGGGTATTCCAGCGAAATCGTGGCAGCGATCTTTATTCCTGCCGGGATCATCGCCGGGCTCGTTGTTCTCATGGCTCCTTCAAAGAGGTCGGGCCGTGTCGTGGGTGGTGTAGGGGGGGCGGCTCTTGCGGTAGCCCTGCTCGTGACGCAGCAACACCTCAGTGTGTATGCGCTGAACACACATGTGGAGATGGGTCGCGACCTTGCCCAAATGGCGCGGGACCTCGGGGGAAATTTCCCGTTCGTGAGAGAGTTCGATCTTTGGCTTCTCGCGATGTGTGGGTATGGAGCTGCGGGCCTGGGGCTTTCGGCTGGTGCTCTCCGCGGCCGAGCTGCCGGGCCTTTTGTTTTTGGCGTTGGAGCGGCGCTTGCCGCCGAGCAGGTTTTGTCTTACGACCGGACTGTGGGCCCGGTGGTGCTCGTCTTGGCGGGCGCAGGAGCCGCGTTTTTCTCGGCGCCTCTAGCACTTTTTTCTAAGCGAGGGTTGCTCGCATTACCGATTGTCATTCTTCCGTTTTTGCTACGACCTGTTTCCAGTCAGCCGGCTTTTGACGAGGTTCGTCGTCCGGGAGAATTTAGCGTGGAAGCTTTTATCCGCTCACCCCAAGCGGATGGGAGCATTTTTTCCACTCCGGGCCCCTGGTCTACGGCCCCGGAGGGACGGGCTGTTTACTCGACAACATTCACGGGAATACGGTCCATCCAACTCGACGGGACTCATGGACGCGCGAGGGAGAATCGTGGAGAGCGGGCAGAGGACGGGCAGGCAGCGGGGGGCGGCCTAGAGCGTTTTTACGGGGTTCGCTTTGCTGGGACGCCTCTTCATCCGGGCCACGCCCCCCTCGGAGCCGAAGGCTCCCTCGGGCGACTTCATCGCCTTTTTGGTGTTGCAGGGAAGGCCCTTGCCCTGGGAGTGGGAGCCGAGTTGATCGCTTCGGACTTAAAAGACGGGGGGTTCGCGGGGGATGTTGTGGTTTCCACACCCATGCGGGACACGGACTCACAGGAATATCGCCGACAGCTGCTCGTTCTCTTCGATTTGCTCGGATCGAGCGGTTTTGATGGTCCGATTCACGGTGATCCCATCGCGACATCGAGAACAGCGTGGCGTGAAGGGCCCTACGCCATGGTTGTCGTGGCCCCGGAACGCCCTCAGTGGTCGTGGGAAGCGGCCTTGCTGACGACGGAACTTCTTGAACGGCTAAAAAACACTCTTTCCCCCAATGGCCGCTGCCTGGCATGGCTGGATACCACGGATATGGACGAGAGAGAGCTCCGGTCGCGACTCGCCTCTTTTGGCGAGGTCTTTGGAGCCAAGAGTCTCGCCGTCGTCGAAATGCGGGAAGTCGACGCCCCCTTTGTGCTTCTTATCGGCTGGCGCAACGATGAAGGACAACCCCGCAAAGAGGAACTTCTAGAGCGCCTGCCTTCCGGTTGGACAAGTGGAAGACGCTCCCGCCTTTCTAATCTCAATGATCTTTCCGCCATGCTCTTGGCTGATGGCCCGACGCTTGCCGCGATGGCAGAGGAGGGTCCGACCCATAGCCGGATCCGCCCTATTCCGGCTGGGAGGGGAGGACTTGATGGGTGGGCCTCTCTCGCGGCGGTGGCGAAAGAAGGTGTTTCCCTTGGTTTGTCCATTCGTGGCGCTCCTGACGGGACGCACCACCTTGCTCCAGCGGCACGGGCGTTTTCCTTTCACCAGCGATATTCCTATCACATCAACGCAGTGAATCAGATTGCAGGCGGGGTGCTCGGCGATATTGATTGGGCTGCATGGCGGAGTGAGGTCGACAGGTATACCGCCTTGCTAGAGAAAGACCCTGATCACCCACTTCTTCATCTTGCAACCGCGGCCTTGGCAGAACCTTTGGTTTTGGCTCGCGAGTTTGGGCGTTTTACCGAACTCGCCGGTGACCTCAAGATTGAGGCCATGGATTCCTGGCGCCTTGCCTTGCTGGAAGGGGCTGCCCGAGAGCAGGCAATAGATGTGGAGGGCGCCGAAAAGGCGAGAGCGCGAGCGAAACGGCTTGCGGAGAGCCCTTAAGTTTTCAGTCAGCCGAGCAACTGAATCGAAGCTTCGGCAAGCGTGCGGCTCGTAGAGCCAGGCGCCCGTGCGACCAACTTCAAGTCATAACTTCCCTTGCGAAGAGGGCCAAAAGTCACGGGCTGATCCGTGAGGGGGCGCATTTCGCGAGTTTCGCCGTCGCATTCAAGGATGATGGAAGGAGACTCTGCCTCCTTGAGGCCTGGTTGGTCATGGCTTGTGACAACAACCCGTGCCGTGCCGTCAGCCTGTTTCTGCATTTCGATTTCATCGAGGCCGTTACCTGGGCCGTCAAAATGAAAGAGGTCGGCTTGCTGGGCACTCTCGCTTCGAACGGCACCAAGAGCGGGAACCAGTTCGCCAGAAGATGGTTGGCGAAGGGTTAGCTCAAAACCATTGAGCAGTTCCATGCCGTCTTGGACAACACGTGCAACGATCCGGAAGACCGTTGGGCGGGATCGCAATCCAACGGCGTCTGTAACGGCGCGAACGATGTCATATGCCTCTGGGTCGAGCAGAAGTCTGTCAGCAATGCGCTGCCGTTCCGACTGAGAGAGCAGTCCGTCAACGAAGGCCCCGAGAGTGTCATCTGGGATGTCACCCAAACTGGGTTCGTTGTCGACGGCGCGAAGTCCGTGAACTCTGAAGACGTGGTCGAGATTAAAAGACATCATGCAGTTCCTCACCGAGGGCCAATGTCTCCTTGGACGGAGGGATTTTGGCCGTCTGACAGGGATTCCCCATCAAATTCATCTGTTTTAACGCCACAGCGACATGCCAAGTCGCTCAAGACCTGCGCCATAGAGCCAGAAATGTCATCTGATCCAGCAATTCGGGCAATTTCTGCCTTTGAACACAAGAAACGAGGGTAATTGGCGAGAACGAGCCCAAGAAGTGCTTCTCTGCCATCTGGAGCTTGGAGGAGTGCAGAGCGAATCTTGCTGGTCGGGACGGGGAGGAGTGCTCGAAGGAGGGAGCGGGTCTGCTGGGTTAACACCTCGTCATCTGCATGACGACTGCGGGAAACACCGGCGCCCTGCCCGTGGAGTTCCGCCATTTGGTCTTTGGCGCGTTTGTAGAGAGCGTCAACGTTTGCCCGTGTTGTGCCCATGACCTCAGCAATCGTTTCGCGGCCGACATTCTGAAAGACCCAGAGGACCACGGAAACGCGCTTCCATTCCAGTGAGAACAACAGGTTGTGGAAGATATCGACCTGTTCAGCTTCGAGCAGAGTCTGATCAGGGTTCGCGGCCTCTTTATCCTCAATATCATGATGGAATTCGCCCGTTTGGTCGTCTGTTGAGAGCCCCCGGCCTCGAGGGTGGCGAACCCACTTGCGTCGTTCGTCGAGAGCAAAGCGAGTCGCGACGATTCGAAGAAACGTCGCAAGAGAGCAGCGGTTTCGCCCTTCAAACGCACGGAGTCGGTGGTAATCCTTGGCGGAGAGAGCAACGACAAAGGACTGATAGAGGTCGTCGATGTAGTCGGCAGGAAAATCGAATGGCGGTCCGTGAAAAACGGAAAAGATCAGCGCTCGGTAGCGCTCAAGAAGTGCCTCAAAAGCACCGGTTTCCCGGGAGAAAACCTTCTCAAGAAGAGCCTTTTCGTCGGGCTTCATTGCGCTGAATAGACTCCTCAGAAAGGCATGTTGGCCGGGGTTCCGCCTCTGTTCTTTTTTTTGCCGTTACGGAGTCGTAAATCCTTTCAATGCAAGATCTTACACATACTTAGTCGCATTGAAAAAGATGGCAAAAACTGGGATCATGACAAGCCCTGCAGGAGTCAAGAAAGGGCTGGATTCCTGCCCCAATATGGCCGTTTGAAGGAAACGCATGTCTGAAGGCACTACACCCCGCGACCCCGCGATTTTAATCGAGCGGGAAATGAAGGATTCGTACCTCTCCTACGCGATGTCCGTCATTGTTTCGCGGGCCTTGCCGGATGTTCGGGATGGATTGAAACCGAGCCAAAGGCGCGTTCTTGTAGCAATGGAGGACCTCAATTTAGGTCCCCGCGCAAAGTTTAAGAAGTGCGCAAAAATTGCCGGTGACACCTCTGGAAATTATCACCCACATGGAGAGGGTGTGGTTTACCCCACTCTCGTTCGTCTTGCCCAAAACTTTAACTTGCGGGTCCCTCTTGTGGACGGCCAGGGCAATTTCGGAAGCATCGATGGGGATCCTCCAGCGGCCATGCGCTATACGGAGGCGCGAATGACAGGAGCGTCTTCACTTCTGCTTGATGACCTCGGGAAAGAAACCGTTGATTTTGTTCCGAACTACGACGGTTCACGGGAAGAGCCGACGGTTCTCCCCTCTGCCTTCCCAAACCTACTCGTCAACGGGTGCAACGGGATCGCGGTGGGGATGGCGACTTCGATCCCACCTCATAACCCTCGAGAAATCTGCGAGGCTCTCAAGCGGCTTATCGATGAGCCTGAGACCGAGGTGGAGGAGTTGATGAAAATCGTCCCAGGCCCTGACTTTCCCACAGGCGGGATTCTTTGCGGCCAGCACGGCATTCGGCAGGCCTATGCGACGGGACGAGGGAATGGCGTGCTGCGTTGTCGCGCCGAGTGCTTCCAGGCCGACAAAAAAACACGAGCAAAAATCGTCGTGACGGAAATCCCCTATCAGGTGAACAAGGCAACCTTAATTCAGTCGATGGCTCAGCTGGTGAAGGACGGTCGCATCAATTCAATCTATGACGTCGTGGATCACAGCGACCGGGACGGAATGCAGATCGTCATCGAGATGAAGAAGGGCGAAGACCCTGAAGTCACTTTGAATCAGCTTTACAAATACACCCAACTTCAGACCACGGTTTCGATCATCAACATTGCGCTGGTCAACATGCGACCTCAGACGCTTCCGCTGAAGGAAATGATGAGCGAGTATCTCGCTCATCGAAGGGTTGTCGTGCATCGGCGTACGGCTTACCTGTTGCGCCTCGCGGAGGAACGCCTTCACATTGTGGAAGGCCTTCGTATTGCTCTTGGGAATATCGACGAGGTAATCGCCACCATTCGTTCGGCGGATGATGCGCGTCAAGCGATGTCATCGTTGCAAACCAAATTTGATCTGAGTGAAAAACAAGCCGAGGCAATCGTCAACATGCGCCTTCGCGCGCTCACAAACTTGGAAGTGGGGAAGCTCGAGGCGGAGTGGAAAGATCTTTCTGAGAAGATTGCCGACTATCAGGATATCCTTGCTCGGCCCGTACGAATCGATGCCATTCTGACTGAAGATCTCGATCGGGTAGCAACGGCCTATCCCTCGCCTCGCCTTACAGAAATCGGAGAATCTGTGGGGGAAATCGAGGATGAGGATTTGATCGCCGACGAATCGACGGCGGTCACTCTCAGCCACCAGGGCTACCTCAAGCGTCTTCCTCTCGACGAATATCGTAGCCAGGGTCGCGGTGGAATGGGGGTGCGGGGAGGAGAGGCACGCGAAGGTGATTTTATTGAGTGTTTATTCACAGCGCGTACCCACGACTACCTCTTGTTTTTTACAGGAAGCGGGAAGGTGCACTGGCTGAAAGTGTGGAAGGTTCCAGAGATGAGCCGAACAGCGATGGGGCGGGCGGCGGTCAACTTGATTAAGCGATTCCCAGAGGAGGACGCGATTCAAGCCGTTATTCCTGTTCGAGACTTTTCACAGGCATCCCTCCTTTTTGTGACGGCAGAGGGCTTGGTGAAGAGAACAGCCTTGCACGACTATCGTCGCCCGAAAGCGGGTGGGATTATCGCAATCGGACTTTCTGAAGAAGATCGGCTCATCGATGTTGCTGTTGTGAAGGACGACGATGAGGTGGTTTTAGGAACGACCCAAGGCCGAGCGATTCGTTTTTCGGTCTCCAATGTCCGCGTCATGGGGCGTCCAGCTCAGGGCGTGAGAGGAATCAGGCTGAAGGAGGGGGATGAAGTGCGTGGAATGGCCGTTGTCACAGAGGGCGAGACGCTCCTCACGGCCTGTCAGAATGGCTTTGGGAAACGAACTGTTTTTGATGACTACCCCACTCAAGGGCGTGGCGGCCAAGGAGTCCTTGATATTCGAACAACGGAGAGAAATGGGCCGGTTGTTGGTCTTCGTGGCGTTTCCGAGGGGGGCGAGGTGGTGTATATCACGAGCGGAGGGCAGGTTGTGCGATCGCCGGTGACCGAGATCGGAGTCATCGGAAGGAACACCCAGGGGGTGCGGCTCATAACCCTAAAGGATGGCGATGCACTGATGTCAGTAGCACCGGTCGTCGAGGAAAGCCTCGAGGTCGGAGAAGAAATCCCAAGAGAGTCGTCGTGATGTCCCACTCAGATAGACCACAGGCAGTAAGCATTCCAGAGGTTCTCTCAGACCTCAAGAAAGGGCGCTGCGTTGTTTTGGTCGACGATGAAGATCGAGAGAACGAAGGGGACCTGGTTTGCCTTGCGGAAAAGGTGACGCCAGAAATCATCAATTTTATGGTGACCCATGGCCGAGGTCTTGTCTGCCTCCCCATGGATAAGCAGTTGGCCGACCACCTAGAACTCCCGCTCCAGGTGGAGAGAAGCTCCTCCCAGCGGAGCACCGCCTTCACAATTTCTATTGAGGCCTCCACAGGCATCACGACGGGGATTTCGGCCGCAGACCGCGCTCGAACCATTCTGGCGGCAGCCCACCCAGACGCTAGGTCCGACGATCTTGTTCGTCCAGGACACGTGTTCCCTCTGCGAGCGATGACGGGAGGGGTTCTACGCCGTGCGGGACACACAGAAGGCGCGGTGGACTTGGCTCGGCTTGCGGGACACCGCCCCATTGCTGTGATCTGCGAAATCATGAAAGAAGACGGAGCCATGGCCCGGCTTCCGGACCTTCTTCGCTTTGCCGAGACACATGAGTTGAAGACAATTTCGGTGGCTGACATCATTCACTACAGGCGACGGACGGAACAGTTGGCGGAGCATGTGGTGTCCGTTGACATGCCCACACCACGTGGTGATTTTCAGGTGCACCTTTACCGATCGAAAGAAGACGGTAGTGAGCACCTTGCAATCACATCGGGGCCCCTCGCCCCTGGAACCGAGAAAGGGCTTTCCCAGCCGATTTTGACGCGAGTGCACTCAGAGTGCTTGACTGGCGACGTGTTTTCTTCGCTGCGCTGTGATTGCGGTGAACAGCTTGACCATGCTCTGGCCCGAGTTGCCGAGGAGGGGGAGGGTGTTGTCCTCTACATGAGGCGTCAAGAAGGACGTGGAATCGGGCTTGCGAATAAGCTCAAGGCGTATCATTTGCAGCAAAATGAGGGCATGGACACGGTGGAAGCAAACGAGGCCTTGGGTCTTCCCGTAGATGTCAGGGACTATGGCGTCGGGGCTCAGATCCTACGTGACCTTGGAATTCGTCAGTTGCGATTACTCACCAATAACCCGGCGAAATATCACGCCATGCGAGGCTATGGCCTCGAGATTAGTGAGCGGATCCCACTTCAGATGAAGCCAGGAGTGCACAATGAGGCCTATTTAAGGGCCAAAAGGGAGAAACTCGGGCATGATCTTCCTCCCTCAGGATCAGAAGGGTCGCCAACCTGAAGCCGCGTGCATCCAAGCCTCTCTCTAAGAGAGAGGAATATGGCGGAGCGTCTCGCCGTCCAAGACGCACCGATCAGAAACCAGCAGGCCGGGAAGCCGAAGGAGATCTCGTAAGACGGCTGCAAGCTGGAGAAGAAGCGGCTTACCGAGAACTTGTAGATGTTTATCGAGACCGGATTGTCACAGTTGTTCGACGTGTTGCTGGAAATGAAGCTGATGCTGAGGACCTGGCCCAAGAGACGTTCATTAAAGCGATTCGCGGGATTGGAAAGTTTGCCGGAAAATCAGCGCTTTTCACCTGGCTGTATCGCATTGCCGTCAATACTGCCCGGGACCATCTCGATAGCCGCCGACGTCGCCCAGCAGTTTCCCTTGACGCCCTGGGAGAGGAAGGAGGGCATCCCTTTGATGTCGCTGGTCCGACGCTACCACCGCTCGCTGAACTGGAACGGGAAGAGTTGCGCCAGCGAGTTCGGAAGGCAGTGGACCGACTCCCGGAACCGTTTCGAACAACCCTCGCCCTTCGTGAGATGGAAGGCCATAGCTATGAAGAGATTGCTTCCATTCTCGAAGTATCGATGGGGACGGTCGAGTCTCGCATCTTTCGTGCCCGGCAGAAACTTCGCGCACTCATCCTTGAGGACATGCCATGAATCGTGACGAACAGAGCCAAACTCCTTCCATGGAGCGGGAGGAGTGCCTTGCGACGTGGTCGTTGCTGCTCGACGGGCGTTCTGTCGACCCAGATGTTGAATTGGCAGCCCGCGAGTACCGTCAAGCCCACCCTGAAGTCGATGCGATTGTCTCAGACTGGGAAGTCCTCGGACAGGTTCTCTCCGAGGAACCAGAACACGTCTCTGAAGGAGATATCACAGAGGGCGTGCTTGAGAGAGTGCGTGAACGGGACGCTGTTCCCGTCATGGCGTCGCTGCGCCAATTGGCTGTTGCTGCAGGGCTCGCCCTGCTGGTCACGGTGGGATACGGGCTGGGCAGCCCCGGCTCAATGGCTGCCGACGTCTCCCAGGAGGAACAAAGCCATGCCGTCGATGCTTTTAAAACAACTCCGTGGCAACTGGATCAAATCGATGACGGGATTCGCACGTTGTTTCCCAAACCCAGGGATCTGAGTCCAGAGGAGGAGGATTTGGACCAGGGCGGAGAGGGGCGTTAACCATGACCAAGGCGAGTTCATCGCGCACGCAGGGGGGGCTTCTGTTGCTGGCCCTGCTGTGCGTATCACTTGGTGTCGCTGTCGATCGGACACTTCTTCAAACGAGCCCAAAAGCGGAGCATTCCTATTTGTCGGCCCTTAGGGCAGACCTGCAACTTCGCCCAGATCAGGTTACGAAGATTGAAATGATTCTTAACCGAGAAGATCAGGTCCTGGAAGCTCTCTGGGAAGACCATGTTGAACAATTACGGACACCCGTTGCAGAGAGCCGTCGTCGCACGGAACAGGAAATACTCGTCGTTCTCGACGAAAAGCAGAGGCGGCGGTTTAAGGACTTGTCACTGCCGCAATAACTCGCTGAATTGAACGTCTTTTCGCCCTCCCGTAGAGTCGGCATGTCCCCCTGCGGAACATCCCAACATGGCATCATTCCTCGCAGTTGAGTACGGCACGGCAAGAGTGCGGTTCCTTGAATTTGATGGGTCACGCCGCAATGTTCGGATCGTTGCTGTCGGTGAAGCCGACATTGACATTACTGCAGCGGAGGGCGAAGGCGAGGATGTGGCCAATGACCTGAGAGCCGAACGTATTGCTGAGGCCATGGAGGAGGCGGGGCTTGCTCTCGACCCGAGCGTGATGAGTTTTCCGGCCAGCCGGGCGGTTTTTCGGGAGTTCGACCTTCCGTTCACAAATGACGAACAGATTCGAAAGGTGGTTCGCTTTGAAGCGGAAAGCCACCTTCCGATGGATGTTGAAACTGTTGTTGTGCAAAACCATGTTCTCCGCAAGACCCGAGAAAAGAGCCATCTCCTCGCGGCGGCAGTAGAGAAAGAAGCACTTCTCGACACCCTCGACATTATTGAGGTGGCGGGGATTGATCCGTTGATGGTGGACTTGGACGCAATCTGCCTGTTCAACGCTCTCCAGGGAACGGGAGTTGCTGATGAGTCCGATCGGCTCGTGGTTGTGAATGCCCAAGACCGTGAGACGACACTCTTGTTTATTGAGGAAGGCCACCTCGTTGGAGTGAGGTCGATTCGCCTTGGAGCCCATGGGATTCAAGAGCAGCAAGAAGGGGAGGCCTCTGAAGAAGAGAACAGTGCGACCGACGCGACGGTTCGCGAGTACATAACTCGGCTGGAGAGGGAAATTCGACGCACGCTTACCACCATGCCCACCACGGGTAAGCCCGATAAAGCCTATGTCCTGGGCTCGGGGGGGCGCGTTGACGGCCTCCTTGAGGCCGTTAGCGGATCTTTTGGCGCGGAAGTGGAAGAATTGGATCTCCTGTCTCTTGTGGATCATCAATTGAGTGATGAAGACGCTGAGGGGTTTGGACCCGACATCGGCGTCGCCCTGGGCTTAGCGTTTAAATTGAACGGGGTGGATCAGATTGGCATGGACTTCCGACAGGAAGAGGTGGCCTACACGAAGAAGTTTGACCAAGTCAAAACGCCCGTCATCATGGTTGCGCTTCTCATGTTCCTTCTGACGGCGTTCTTTTCTCTCGATAAGTACAACGAGATCGGTCGCCTTGAGAGGAACTACGAACAACTGATCGCGACGGGGAGGGAGAACCTTGCGAGACTCATGGACGACCCCGACCCGCTGAAGGTTGAGGCGGTGTACTCTGGACGCGATTTTGGCCCCGATCAAATGCAGGCGATTCGAAACGCGACGTGGGGCCTTCGGGAGGAGATCGCGGATCAATTGGGCCGGAGCTCGACCATTCCTCCGCTCAAGTCCGTGGTGGGAGTCTGGATCGAGTTCAATCGAATGCTCCAGGAAAACAAGGTCGAACTAGGGCGTTTTAGACTGGGGCAAATGACAATCGATCTCACGCAAAAGATCCCGACGATGAAGTTTGGAGGGGAGGTCGAGAGCATGGAGAAGTTTCAGCAACTTCTTGACCAACTTGAGCAACACCCCATGTGTGGTGAGATTAATCCGGGCGCGACAAAACAAGGCGCCAAAGGGTCTCTCGTGTTTACGGACCTTCGCGTCGTTCTCGACGTTGAGGCTGCTGAGAAGTTGAGCCGCGGGGAGATGGTAGAAGGGGAGGAAATATGATGTTCAAAAATTGGGACGGAGAACGCTGGTTCCTCTTTGTCGTGGGGGTGTTCATTTTTTGCGGCCTGGGAGGTCAACTGTATTTGCAGAGCAGGGTGAGCACTTTGGAAGATGGCTGGGCGACTTCCGCTAAAAACCTCGCTGAAATCGGAGCCCTAGCGGACGAAATCTATGCCTTGAAAGAGGACATGCGGAACGACGAGGCTCTCCAGGTCGGCGCCTATGCTTATATCGGAGATATGATGGTGAGCAGCCGCATCGGGAAAAAGTTCGATGTTCCCAAGCCCCAGGAGCTCAAAAACCAGGCAGAGGGGTACAAGGACATGCGGTATTCCCTGCGTCGAACTTCGGGAGAAACGTTCAGTCGTCAGCAAATCGCGAACTTCATGCTTTATATCGAGGGGAACACGATGCGCATGAAGGTGAGCAAGTTGACTCTCAATCGAGCCAAGGGCGGGGGTGAAGATTGGACTGTGGACTTCACCTTTACGGAGAGAATGCCTCTCGGTGAGGGCTAGGAAGATCTATGGGGCGGGGTTGCTGCCTCCACATCGTTGAACTCTTGCATGCTCCGAACATGGAGGCCTCTCTCACGCATGGCAGAGATTGCTGTTGCAATGATTTGGGCGCCAAACACGGTCGTTAGCATGGGGATCTTTCGAATATAGGTCGCTGTTCGAATCGCTTTTTCATCTTCAATGGTTTCGATGTCATTTGAAGGTGTGTTGATTACCAATTGGATCTGGTCGTTAGTAATGACATCAGTCGTGTTTGGTCGCCCTTCCCCTCTGCGGAAGATGAGGTCCGACGGGATGTTGGAACCCTTGAGAGTGGCTCGGGTGCCCCGGGTGGCCATGATCTTAAATCCGAGGTCGTGGAACGCTTGTGCCACAGGAATGACGGCGTCCTTGTCCCGATCGCACACGGAAAGAAGCACCGTCCCTTCAAGGGGAAGCGTCCTGTCTGCGCCCATGTATGCTTTTGCAACGGCACACCCGAGTTCTTCGTCAATGCCCATCACCTCCCCGGTACTCTTCATCTCCGGGCCGAGCATGATGTCGGTGCCGGGAAAACGACTAAAGGGGAAAACAGGGGCTTTGACCGAGAAGTGCGTGGGAATGATCTCACGCGTGAACCCAATGTCCTCAAGCAACTCTCCGGCCATGACTCGCGCAGCAATTCCGGCGAGGTTGACGCCGATGGCTTTTGAAACAAAGGGAACCGTGCGGGAGGCTCTCGGATTGACTTCGAGGACATAGACTTTTTCGTCTTTGACGGCGTACTGAACATTCATGAGTCCGATGACGCCAGCGCGTTCTGCGAGTTGCGCGGTGTAACGGCGAATCGTGTCTTGGGTCTGGGCTGAGAGTGAGTAAGGGGGGAGGGAGCAGAAACTGTCGCCGGAGTGGATGCCGGCTTGCTCCACGTGTTCCATAATGCCGCCAATGACGCAGGTTTTTCCGTCATAGATCGCGTCGACATCAACCTCGTGTGCATTTTCGAGGTATTCGTCGAGGAGGACGGGGCGGTCTGGCGAGGCATCGATGGCCCTGTCGACCCAGCGGAGGAGGGAGTTTCTGTCGTAGACGATCTCCATGGCTCGTCCGCCGAGGACATAACTTGGGCGGACGACGAGGGGGAAGCCGATGGCAGAGGCAATACTTTCCGAATCTTCGACATTTATGGCGATGCCATTGACAGGCTGAGGAATATCAAGTTCTTCGAGCATCGCTTGGAATTTCTCACGATCCTCGACCAAGTCGATGGCTTCGGGGGTGGTCCCTAGGATTTTCACCCCGGCTTCTTTCAGCGTCATGGCCACATTGAGAGGTGTTTGTCCGCCAAACTGAACGATGGTCCCTTCGATGGGCTGAGAGCCGTGAATGTGCAGGACGTCTTCTACTGTGACCGGCTCAAAGAAGAGTTGGTCTGAGGTATCAAAATCGGTGGAGACGGTTTCTGGGTTGCTGTTGACCATGAGGATTTCATAGCCACGTTTGCGCAGTTCGATGCAGGCCTGAACACAGCAGTAATCAAACTCGATCCCCTGTCCTATCCTGTTGGGACCGCCTCCGAGAACCATGATGCGAGAGTGACCGGTGTCCTCGATTTCACTTTCCCGCTCATAAGTTGAGTAGAAGTATGGGGTGAAGGATTCGAACTCCGCGGCACAGGTGTCGACGCGCTTGAACGCGGGAACGAGATCGAGCTCTTGCCGTCTTCGCCGGACTCGGGTGGCTTCTGTGCCGAAGACGTGTGCAATCTGCTGATCTGAAAAACCGTCATTTTTAAATCGCTTGAGTTCATGGGCAGGGACATCTTCGAAACTGCCGTATTTCATCATCCGATTTTCGGACTCGACGATGAGGCGAAGGTGTTCGAGGAACCACGGATCGACGTGGGTTATGTCTCGCACCTCTTCGCAGGAAATGCCGCACTTCAAAGCATGACGGATGTCGAGAAGGCGCTCGGGGCGCTGGGTTGCAAGCCGGCGTCGTAGGGACTTGGCCTGTGGGCGATCGGAGCGCCGGGCTCCCGGGATGTAGGGATCTTTTCTGTCGAGTCCGAGGCCAGGCATTCCCGCTTCTAATCCTCGGAGAGCTTTTTGGAGTGCCTCTCTGAAATTTCTTCCGATGGCCATTGTCTCGCCAACCGATTTCATCTGCGTGCCGAGAACCGGATCTGCTTCACTGAACTTCTCAAATGCGAACCGGGGCACCTTCACCACGACGTAGTCGATGGTCGGCTCAAAACAGGCGGGTGTTTTCTTGGTGATGTCATTTGGGATTTCGTCGAGTCCATATCCCACCGCGAGTTTTGCTGCCATCTTGGCGATGGGAAATCCCGTGGCTTTTGAGGCCAAGGCAGATGATCGAGAGACGCGAGGGTTCATTTCGATGACCATCCGCTCGCCAGTCTGCGGATGGACAGCGAACTGAATGTTGCTGCCTCCCGTTTCCACTCCGATCTCCCGGATAATGGCGATCGCCTCATCGCGCATTTCTTGATACTCGCGGTCTGTCAGCGTCTGTTGAGGGGCGACGGTGACGGAATCTCCGGTATGGATGCCCATGGGATCCACATTTTCAATCGAGCAAACAATGACCACGTTGTCTTTGTGGTCTCGCATCACCTCAAGTTCGAACTCTTTCCAGCCTAGGATGGATCGTTCGATCAGAATTTCACTGTTCATGGAGAGAGAGAGGCCCCTCGCGGCAACATCCTCAAACTCTTTTTGGTTGTAGACGATGCCGCCACCCATGCCCCCGAGGGTGAAAGAGGGGCGGATGACCAGGGGGAGTCCGATGTCGTGCATGGCCTCCCGCGCCTCTTCTATTGTGTAAGCAATCGCGGACGGGGGCACCTTAGCGCCAATGCGGGCCATGGCTTTTCGGAACAAATCCCGATCTTCGGCCTTGTGAATGGCGCTAGCCTTGGCGCCAATCATTTCGACGCCGAAAGCCTCGAGAACACCTTGTTCTTGAAGGCCAAGAGCCGTGTTCAAGCCTGTTTGCCCGCCCATCGTTGGCAGGAGAGCGTCAGGGCGCTCGCGTTCAATGACTTTAGCGACAACGTCGACAGTGACGGGCTCGATGTAGGTCCGATCGGCCATTTGCGGATCGGTCATGATCGTGGCGGGGTTGCTGTTGACCAGAATGACCCGGTAGCCCTCTTCTCGGAGCGCTTTGCAGGCCTGTGACCCGGAGTAATCGAACTCGCACGCCTGGCCGATGACGATCGGGCCGGCTCCGATGATCAAGATGCTTTCAATGTCGTCCCGACGTGGCACGAAATGTCTCCCGGTGGCTTGTCCAAATTCGCCCTAGAATACCCCATTCGCCGCTGTTGTTCTTCCCACGGTTTGCTTAAGAATCTTTTCCCGCCATGACACGCCCTAATCTCTCGGCGACATCGGGGGCGAGAAGTGATTCTTGCCCGAGCTCTTTTGCGGCGAGATCTCCGGCGCGAGCGTGGAGGTGGACAGCGAGACGCGCGACACCGGCGACGTCTTCGGGGATTCGAGCGAGCAGTGCGCCGATGACTCCGGCGAGAACATCTCCCATGCCAGCGGTTGCCATACCGGGATTTCCAGCCTCTTCGACACCAAGTCGTTCGCCGTCTGTGACCACCGTCTCATTTCCTTTGAGAACGACGACAGAGTGAAAAGCCTGCGCGAGACAGGCTGCAGCGATTTCTCGGGCATCTCGGCCCTCAGGAGGGTCGCTGACCGGAGGTTTTGCCAAGCGGACATATTCACCAGGGTGCGGGGTCAAAATTGTGGGGGCGGTGCGTGAGTGGAGAGGAGAAGGGGAAAAGTCATCTTTGCAGGACCGGGCGAGGTGATTGAGGCCATCCGCATCAAGGACCAGGGGGAGATTTCCCTCTCGGAGTAAGCCGGTCACAAGGCCTCCCGTTTCTTCTTCGAGTCCGAGCCCCGGTCCCAGGACGATGGAATGACATGATTTAGCTTCTTCAAGAATCAGATCAAGGCTGGCCGGGAGCAGGCATCCATTTTTTGAAGTTGGACAGGGTAAAATCGTTGCGAAGGGGGCCCCGCTGGTGACCGCGGGAACGATTTCTTTCGGGACACAGAGCCGGACAAGTCCGGCACCAGAGCGACCCGCCCCGAGGGCTGCGAGCACCGCTGCTCCGGGATAGCGGCGAGATCCGGCCACAATGAGGACCGACCCATATGTCCCCTTATGAGAGTTTTCCTCTCTTTCAGGAAGTTCGGCCATGGGCAAGGGGAGGAAGGCTGTCATGCCCCCGGTGTATCGACCTGAACAACCTTCCGTCAATGTGCCCCTCTGGCCAGGGGGTCGCGAGGGCTATACTCGCAGCCATGAAAGAAGTGGAACTCTATCGGCTTGTCCATAGTGACCAGAGCCCTGAATGCCAACTGTATCTCAAGGAGGTGGAAGGGGGCCGGGTCTTCCCGATTGTGATCTCTATCAATGAGATGGCCGAGATTCACAGGAAAGTCCACGGCATGGACACGCCGCGACCGATGACACATGACCTCTTTCGTGAGCTGGCCTCCTCGCTTTCGTTGACTTTGGAACGAGTGGAGATCACTGAATTAAATGAAGAAATTTTTCACGCCACCATGCACTTTCAGAACTCTGATGCGACGCTTCTCGCCCTGGATGCTCGGCCGTCTGATGCAGTGGCTCTGGCCACAGGATTTGGTTCGCCCATTTATGTCGCGAAGGACATTCTAGATGTTGTCGGAATCGTTGAGGGTGACGAAGAAAGCGCGGAAACCTGATTAGCGAAGATCAAGGAGGGGTGGCAGAGTGGTCGATTGCGACGGTCTTGAAAACCGTTAGCCCTCACGGGCTCGTGGGTTCGAATCCCACCCCCTCCGCCACGAGCATCGAAGTAACCCAACCTCTTTTTTCTGGCGTTGACACAGGGTCATGACGCCGAGTGAAATCATTAACTATGGACAGGTGGCAGAGTGGTCGATTGCGGCACATTGCTAATGTGTTGACGGGTTTAATACTCGTCCGCGGGTTCGAATCCCGCCCTGTCCGCCAACCTGAAAGGATTCAATCATCACTAGCCGAGCGCACCTCGTTTCACTCTTGGTTCTTTCCATTGCCTTGCTGGCACTTTCGGGATGCGTGTCACGTAAGTTGTTTCTCGTGACAAACCCTCCAGGGGCCCGGGTCATGTTGGACGGCCGCGTCGTGGGCACGACCCCTTACCAAGAGGAGTTCCGTTCTTACGGAACGCGCCGTGTGGAGTTCCGCCTGGAGAACCATGAGTTGCTGGTGAGCCAGATTCGCCTCGAACAGCCCTGGTGGCAATACCCGCCCTTTGATCTTTTTACAGACATCCTTCTTCCCTTCACGTTTCACAGTGAGTTCACGTTTGACTGGGAGTTGTCCCCAAGGGGCGAGACCGCAACTTTGGAAGACGCCAGAGCTGCATACGAGCGGATGCAAAATGCCGTCGAAAATTTACCGCGGGACAACCCTTGAGCGGACAACACGGAGCAGGTCTCGGCGAACTTGATGGGCGCCGGGTTGTTGTGTTGGGCCTGGGGAGTTTTGGCGGAGGCCTTGGCGCGGTTCAATGGCTTTGCGATCAAGGAGCAGAGGTTGTTGTCAGTGACAGGCTCTCCTTAGAGGAATTGGGTCCGGTTGCCACCGAGGCGCAACGTTGCGGAGCGAAACTCCTCCTCGGCAGCCATGACGGGATTGACTGGAATACCGAAGATGTCGTTGTCGTGAACCCGGCGATTCCCCTGGACGCCGACCCCGTCATGGCGGCAAGGGAAAAGGATGCCATGGTGACGTGTGAATTTGCCTTGGTTCTTGAGCGGTGGCCTGGCCCTGTAATTGGGGTCACGGGAAGCAACGGAAAAACAACGACGGCCATGCTCGCGAGTGTTCTGCTGAGGGAGGCGGGGGCGGAGGTCGCTCTTGGAGGGAATCTCGGTGGCTCGCTTCTCGCCAGTTTGTCTGACGCGACAGCGAAGACAATTGCTGTTGTCGAACTTTCTTCTTTCATGCTGGAAGGACTAGAGCGACAGGGGTTGGGCCCGGATGTTGCGATCATCACGAATGTCACACCCAATCATTTAGACCGACACGGCAGTTTTGAAAATTATCTCGCGGCGAAAAAGGCGATTCTGCTGCGCGCCCGAGGGGCGGTGATGTCGACAGAAGACGAATCGAGCCGGAGTCTCCTCAACGAGTTTTCTGGAGAAGTGTCGTGGTTTGGAGAAGGGGGGAAATGGGCGCCCTCATCTGATGGAGATCTTGTAAACGAGGTCGGAGAGGTCATTGTTCGGAACCGGGACATTCCCCTTTTAGGTCGAGCCAATCGAATGAACCTCGCGGCGGGTCTTGCGGGTGTTGAAATGATCACAGGGAAGCCGTGGGGCGAGAGCGTTGCCCCTGCCATGAAGAATTATTCGCCCCCACCCCACAGAATGGAGAGAGTCGATTCGAAAGGTGATGTGGTTTGGATCGACGATTCGGCATCGACGACTCCCGAGTCTACAGCCGCAACCCTGGAGGCGATCGGCCGTCCCTGTGTGCTCATTGCGGGGGGGCGGGACAAAGGGCTCGACCCAACACCTCTCTTCGAGGCGGCCTCCCTGATGGCGAAATGTGTCTTAACGATTGGCGAGACAGGCCGAGGGCTGTCAGAAAAACTTCAAACTCTTGGTGTTGAGACCCATTCTGTTGGCACCGTGGAGGAAGCTGTGAGTGTTGCAGCGCGGATTTCAAAGACAGGTGACGTGGTGCTTTTCTCGCCCGGATACTCTTCTCACGATCAGTTTCAGGACTTTAGGAGTCGTGGACACCGGTACGTAAAGGAAGTCCTTGTCCAGAGTGAAGGGTCTTAGGTGTCCGGAGTCGGTATCGGGTGCTAAAAAAGGGAAGATGATTCCCAAGCAATGGCCAGTTAGGCGAGTGTGATTGATGTTTCATAGTTTTAAATCTTGTGATCAGTGTGAGAACCCGGCGTCAGTGCACTTGACGGAGATCCGGAGCGGCAAAAAGACAGAACGCCACCTTTGTGAGGTTTGTGCCAAGCAACTGCAATCGCCGGCTGGGACCACCGACCTGCAGAAGTTGCTCCAGGCATTCGACCCGTCCAAAATTGCAGCTCGAACTCCGGGGGGAGAAGTTGCGTGCAAGGACTGCGGAATGACCTTTTCAGAGTTCAAACAAAATGGACGGTTTGGCTGTTCCAACGACTACGAAGTATTTGCCCCCCAACTTGATGCACTCTTCAAACGCCTTCATGGACACACGACATACACAGGGCCGCGACCTGAAGGAGGAGAAGTGGTGGGGGGGGAAGCCGTGACAGAATTGCGCCGGGTGCGAAAAGCGCTCGGCGAGGCAATCGACGCGGAGAACTATGAGGAAGCCGCCCGGCTCCGAGATGAGATACAGAAGATTGAGGATGGAGGAAGCGCAGATGGGGGGGAAGGATGAGTGACGCCCCTCTCTTTGAGCCGCAGCCACCGGAGTTGCCTGACATCTGGATCACGCAGGACGGGCCGGATCGGGACGTGGCCGTTTCGACGAGAATGCGACTCGCACGAAATTTGGAAAACTATCACTTCAAATCACGGCAAGAGCCGGAAGAAGGAAAACTCCTCACCCACTTCCTTCGCGACACCGTTGCGGATGCAGCACCTCACTTGAAGTGGTTGCCCATGAGTGACACGACGGATGTTGTTCGGCGCGTCCTTTTCGAACGTCACCTTGTCAGCCGGGAGCACGTGGAGGATGACCACCCCCGAGGTCTCGCGTATAGCGATGATGGCACGACGAGCGTCATGGTGAACGAGGAGGACCACCTTCGCATTCAAGTTTTCAGCGCGGGCCTGGGCCTGGAGACTTTGGGTGAGCGGGTCAACGATCTCGACATGGCTCTGGCGCGGAAAGCACGCTTTGCTTTCAGCGAACGGTATGGGTATTTAACGGCCTGCCCTACAAACACAGGCACGGGGCTTCGAGTCAGCGTGATGCTGCATCTCCCCGCTCTTTCCCATCGTGTTGTCGGGAAAAGTAAAGGTGACGAGCAGGGAATCGAAAAGGTTCACAACGCTGCACAGAAATTAGGTCTCACCGTGCGGGGGATGCACGGAGAGGCAAGTCGTGCAGAGGGAGACTTCTATCAAATCTCCAATCAGGTCACCCTGGGTAGAACTCCCGAACAGGCAATCCAAGATCTCAACGCAGTGCTTCCTACGGTCATTGAATGGGAAAGGAATGTTCGACGCATCCTTCTAGAGGAGAGCCGAGAACACCTCGAAGATCACGTGTGGAGGGCATGGGCCATTCTGTGTAACGCCCGAAGAATGGAGTCTGCTGAAGCAGTCGAACTCCTTTCAGCAATCCGGCTGGGGGTGACGCTTGGGCTCATGGAGGAAACGAATTTGGGCACAATCCACCATCTTTTGGTTGCCATCATGCCTGCGCATCTTCAGTTCATGGAGCGAAGAGAACTTCAACCTGACGAAAGGGACATGGTTCGAGCAACGCTGATACGGGATACTTTCGCTAAGTAGGTGCCTGAAAAGCAGCAAATCAGCAATTTGCCTCTCAATTCCTGATCAGGTTGCGTGATACCGCCGTGGCTTGCCGATAATAAAAGGGAGCGGGTTTGGCATCGCCTTTGCTTTAAAGGCTTTTGACCGTTCTTTGCATTTTCATTTTGGATGACAGACATGTTTGATCGTTTTACTGACCGCGCTCGAAAAGTGATGAACCTCGCGAAAAGCGAGGCCCAGCGCTTAAATCACGAATACATCGGTACGGAGCACATTCTTCTTGGGCTAGTTCAAGAAGGGAGCGGTGTTGCGGCTAATGTTCTGCGCAACATGGGGATAGACCTCAAGCGCATCCGAGCCGAGATTGAAAAGCTCGTGAAGGGAAGCGCCACGATGGTTCCGATGGGGAATCTTCCTTTCACACCCCGAGCCAAGAAGGTGCTGGAACTCTCCCTTGAGGAGGCAAGTCAACTCGGCCACAACTACATCGGCACGGAACACCTTTTACTCGGCCTGATCAAAGAGAGCGAAGGGATCGCGGCACGGGTCTTGACGAACCTCGGGGTCAAACTCGAGGACGTTCGGGAAGAAGTTTTGGATTTTCTGGGGGCGCCTCAGAACGCCGAGGAAATGGAAGAGGGCGGAGAGGAGGACCTTGAAGGCGACCCCTCCGGAGAACCTCGTCAGGGCAAAGGTAAGACCCCAGCGCTCAATGCTTTTGGTCGCGATCTCACCAAGCTTGCTCGGGAAAATCAGTTGGACCCGGTGATTGGCCGACAGGACGAAATCGAGCGAGTGATTCAGGTTCTCTCGCGGCGCACGAAGAACAATCCCGTCCTCCTCGGTGAGGCGGGCGTTGGGAAAACAGCAATCGTGGAAGGGCTCGCTCAGAACATTGTGAAGGAGGAAGTGCCCGAAATCCTCAAGGGCCGTCGACTCGTTGTGTTGGATCTCGCCATGATGGTCGCGGGCACGAAGTATCGCGGCCAGTTTGAAGAACGAATCAAATCCGTCATGAATGAAGTCCGGCGCACAAAGAACACCATTCTTTTTATTGATGAACTTCACCCGCTTGTGGGGGCGGGGGGCGCGGAAGGAGCAATTGACGCGTCGAATGTCCTGAAGCCAGCCCTCTCTCGCGGTGAAATTCAGTGCATCGGCGCCACAACGCTGAATGAGTATCGCAAGTACATTGAGAAGGACCCTGCCCTTGAGCGGCGATTCCAGTCGGTCTTGGTTGACCCGCCTTCGCCTGCCGAGACCCTGGATATTTTGAAGGGGCTTCGCGAGCGTTACGAAAAACATCACAACGTCAAGATCACGGATGGAGCGCTCAAACTCGCGGTCGAGCTGTCGACACGTTACGTCACGAGCCGATTTCACCCGGATAAAGCTATCGACGTTATGGATGAAGCGGGCGCGCGAGTGCGTCTGAAGGCGATGACGGCACCGCCGGATCTCAAGGATCTAGAAGTCGAAATTCACAAACTCGATCAGGAAAAAGAAGAAAGCGTTGCGCAACAAGACTTTGAGCAAGCCGCATCTCTTCGTGACAAAGCCGACAAGCTTCGCGAGAAACGCGACCAAGTCGAGAAAGAGTGGAAATCAAAGGCCGACGAAATTGACGGAACTGTCGATGAAGATGTGATTGCTGAAACGATTAGCAAAATGACAGGCATCCCCCTTCAGCGAATGGACCGCGGAGAGTCTCAGCGCCTCCTTAAGATGGAGGACGAACTTCACGAGACCGTGGTTAGTCAGGACGATGCGATTGTGGCCATTAGCAGGGCCGTACGGCGAAGCCGCTCCGGCCTGAAAGACCCACGCCGTCCCATGGGGAGTTTTCTCTTTTTAGGCCCCACGGGCGTTGGAAAGACCCACCTCGCGAAACAATTGGCGGCTTTCCTCTTTGGAAGCGAAGAGTCGCTCATTCAGATCGACATGTCCGAGTATATGGAGAAACACAATGCGTCTCGCCTTGTTGGGGCGCCCCCGGGCTATGTGGGCTTCGAAGAGGGAGGGCAGTTAACAGAGAAGATTCGCCGGCGTCCCTACGCGGTTGTCTTGTTCGACGAGATCGAGAAAGCCCATGCAGATGTCTACAACATGCTGCTTCAAATCATGGAAGAAGGACGTCTGACGGATTCCTTTGGGCGGTCTGTCGACTTTCGGAATGTTCTCCTCATCATGACGAGCAATATCGGGGCCAATATCATCCAGAACCAATCTGGTCTTGGATTCGCCAGCCGAGATTCGAGTAAACAGTTTGAGGGAATGAAGCAAAACCTACTGAACGAAGTGAACCGGTTTTTCCGTCCAGAGTTTCTCAACCGGCTTGATGACAGCATTGTCTTTCGCTCTCTTGAGGTGGAGGATCTGTCGAAAATTCTTGCCCTGGAGTTGGTCGGTATTCGAGATCGGCTAGCAGAACGAGGCATGGACTTAGAGATCACAGAGGCGGCGGAAAATTTCATCATCACAGAGGGAACAAATCTTGATATGGGCGCACGACCTCTCCGCCGAGCTGTTGAGCGGCATTTAGAGGATGCGTTGAGCGAAGAGTTGCTCAAGGGCGACTTTGAGCAGGTCAATACCATCATCGCGGATCTTGCTTCCCCCGAGGGTGGCGAAGAGTCCGCGAGAATTGTGTTTACCGCGAAGAAAACCGATCCGGCAGAGATGGCCGGGTGAGTTTCTGTCAGGGCCGCTTGTGGGCGGTGATCCACCGAGTTGTGATTGGCTTCTCAGTTGGCGCGGTGCCGGGATTTGCGCAGGACGCTCCGGGCCAAGTTCCGTCGGAAGAAGATACGGAGCGCCGGTCTGCGTCCTATGAACGGCTTGAAGCTCCTGTCCCGTCGCCGGAAGAGTTAAAAAAAGGCACGGAGGCTTCCAGGGCCAAGTTGGAGGAGCAGGGGGTCTACCTTGATCTTGAGGGCGGATTTGTTGCTGTCCGAGGGGCGACCTTTCACGACCGAGAGTCGCTGGGCTATCCCATTGAGTACCTCATCGTGACCGAATATGGCCGGACGCACGAAGCAGTGTTTCTGATTCGTGCAAGGCCACAAGTGCTCAACAATTGCCTCCTGGCCATTGGTCTCGAACCAGGGCAAGGAATGCGATTCGAAAAGATAGACCCGGCGCCTGATTCCCCCGCAAAGCCGTGGGTTACCCATCCTGCATCCGGCCCAGTGGTGGACCTCCAGGTACAGTGGGTCGACGAGAGAGGGCAGTCTCAAGCGATGCCTCTTGAATCGATGCTTGTTGACCTTGAGACGGGGGAGGATCTAGAGGGACGGGGGTGGATCTACGTCGGGTCGCGTATGGGTTCTTTCCGCCAGGGAAGAGAAATGGTCGAGCGGTACATGGCGGACGTTTATGGAAATATCGTCGCCATCTATCTTGATGGTCAGGGGAACTGTCTTTTCGAGAGAAACACACTCGATGGGGTGGACAGGGCCTACACCATTCATCCGGATCGGGTTCCCCCGCGAAACACGCCGGTGACCCTCCTTTTTAAACCAACCGATAAGTCTGTAGCGCCCCGCGAGATGGACGCTTCGACGGAGAGCCAAGAGCAAGAAGGTGGAGCCGGGCTCTAGGAGACCCTTAGCGCAGAGCGAGGGCGGCGGTCTGAGCAACCGAGGGTTGTTTCACCAGGTCCCAGTGATCGTACGACCAGAAGGTTCCAATGTGCTCAGCTCCGGCGATCTGTGCGCTGGAGTGGGGGACAACGCCGTCGCTGTCCAGGCCAAACAAGAGATTGAGATTGTGCCAGCCGAAGAAGAGCTCCCCGACAACCCCCCAGTCTACTCCGTCAGAGTCGCCATGGATGGTGGACATTTTTCCGGAGGCGTAGAGGGGCATTCCAGTGACGGGGTAGGTGGGATTAAATGTGCCCTCGATGTTTGCGGGCTTCAGGTCATCAAGGGCATCAGCGGCTCCGATGAAGTAGCCGGTCCACTCGAAGAGGTCGGCGAGGGGTGAGCCATGGTGGGGGCCGGCAATGGTGACCATGTCGGCGACTGTGTTCGGTCGCATGTAGGCAAATTGGCGAACGGTGAGGGCTCCGATGCTGTGGCCGATGACATTGAAATGTTCGTCGAGTCCGTGACTGGCCTGAAGGATATCGACCTTGTGGGCGAGTTGTTGGGCCTGGGTGTTGATGTCATCAGTTCCTGCGAGGGCTGAGGAGTCACCGATGAAGGTGATGAGCTTGCCCTGAACAAACTTTTTTTCAACATAATCAGAGTTGTTCAGGATGACGGCATAGACGCGACCATGGCCCCACTGGTCTGCCAAGGCGCCCATGAAGGAATTGCTCCACCAATGCTGTCCGGCGATGCCATGGACGAGGACCAGATCAAACTGCTTGCCGGGACCGGGGTGCTGGCGCTCTCGGACGGAGCCGATTCCCGCAGCCTGCGCGGAAACGGATCCTGTGAGAAGAAGTGTTCCCAGGACGGCGAGCAGGACGGCGTATAAACGACGGTGAGCGATCAAAAACTCCTTTGGGATGAACCCCGAAGGCCCCTTTTTTCTGCTATGGCAGTCTAGGTGTGGCCCGGAAGACTGTCAAAAGATGCTGCTTTTTACCGCAGCGGATCAGGTGATGTGAAAAGCCCCTTCTTCTGGCCTCAGGGGGCGATTTAGCCACAGCGGACGGCGAAGACCATCCGGCCCGGGCGCCGGCTTTGTTTTTTCGAGCCAAGATCGATGGTGCTCCATGGACCGTTTGAGATCGACGAAAACGTCCCCGTAGCGATCCTCCTCCCGAGCGGGTTCAACCGAGACTTTTTGGTGCCAGCAGTGCATGCCGCTGACAGGGTCTGGCTGAACGGGGAAGGTGAGGTTCTGATTGACTCCTGTTTCATGCCACCAGATGCGGCTCGTATCGGAGTCCGCGCTGGAATAAGAGGAGACACCCTCCTTCTGTCGGAAGAAAAAGGTGTCGTCGCTTCGCTCGATGTCGACCAGGGCCATGGCGAGGCTCTGGCTCCCGCCGTCTTTGTGAAGGTGCCATCGACCAACATGGTGGCTGCAGGCGACGACCCCAGGTCGGATGCCCTCTGTGATCCACACGCGCAGGACAAAATGACCAATCCCGGTGGTGACTCGGGCGAGCTCCCCGTTGGAGAGGTTGAGCCGCTCTGCATCTCCCGGGCTGACCCAGAGTGGATTGGTGTGGGAAATTTCCTGGAGCCATTTTGCGTTGGCGCTCCGAGTATGGATGAGCGTGGGGAGCCGGAAGGTAGGGAGAAGCACGCATTCGGAGCCATTGAGATCGATCTCGCTCCAGTGCACCTGGCCCGGCTTGTACGTGGGCATGGCATGCTCTTCGAAATCCCATTCCGCCAACGTAGGGCTGTACAGTTCAAGCCGGCCGCTCGGGGTGTTAAATCCGGCCTTCGTCTCCTTCCCTAGATGAACGCCTTCCTTCGCGTCGCTTTCGTAGCGTTCTTGTCCAGCATAGGGAACTTCAAACGCACCATATCGACGCATGTATTCGAGGGGGGTCATCCCCTCGGCGTCAGCAGCTTCGGGAAGGCCGGGAACGTTGTTGTCGAAGATGTCGCCGAAGTATTCGTCGAGTGTGATGGGCTCCCCGGGCTGTTTCTTTGACTCGTACCACTGTCGCATTCCTCGGGAGCCGTCGGGGTCAATCCGCCAAGTCAGAGCAATCCAGAATTCAGCCTCTTCCCAGACCTCTCCAGGGTTGGAGCCAAGGGTCGCGCCGAGCGGGTTTTCTTCTTTGCCTCCCTGCCGCCGGTGCATTTCTAACCCCACAGGCTGGCGGAAGCCGACCCACGTGCCGGCATGGGTTTCCTGGCTCATGAGGTCGTGGCGTTCCGGTGAGAGCCCCATGGGAAGGACGTAGTCAGCCCACTGGGCGGTTTCATTCCACGTGGGCGTGAGGGCGATGTGACAACCCACGGCTTCCTCATCTTCCAGCATTGCAATCCACGAACAGCCGTCAGGGTTCGTCCACACGGGGTTGTAGACACGGGTGAAGTACACCGCGATGTGCCGATCACTGTCTTTACGAAGATGGGGGAGAAGGAAACTCATTTCGTAATGGGCGAGGGGAAACTCTCGCGGCCAAATCAACTCATTCCAGTGAGACCCGGGAGGTGGATTTTCGCTTGGAGAGGGAACAACTTTGTCCCAACTATTAGGGTTCACGCCGCCTGGTTTGCCGACGCTTCCCGTGAGAACGTGGAGCAGCATGAGGGCTCGAGCAATCTGGAAACCAAAGAGGTGTCCTGAGGCGGCGTTACGCCAAAGATGGCTGGAGAATTTTCCTTTCGCTTTTTCAATCTCGTCGGCGAGAGAGATGACCGTTGCCGCGGGAATTTTGCATTCAGACTCAACAAACTCCGGGGTGTATTGGTCGTACTGTTCGCGGAGCCATTGAAGGAAGTGATCAAAGGTGCCGGGGCCATCAGGGTCGAGAGTGGCCAGCGTTTCCTCCCAGTTGACCCAGCGTTGGACAAACTCTCTGTCGATGGCCCCCCGCTCCAGGATCTCCCGCGCGACGGCAAGAAGGAGTGCTGCCTCCGATCCGGGCCAGGGGGAGATCCAGTGGTCGGCGTGGGTCGAGGTATTGGAAAGACGGCAGTCCACGACGGCAATTCGGGCGCCCGATTCCTTGGCCTCCATGATCCGCTGGGCATGGGGGTTGAAGTAATGACCGGTTTCGAGGTGAGCAGAAAGAAGGAGGATGAACTGCGTTCCGTCATAACTCGGCGAGGGCCGATCGGCTCCCAGCCAGAGTTGGTAGCCGAGGCGTGCTGCTGCGCTGCAGACATTGGTGTGACTGTTGTGGCCATCGACCCCCCATGCAGCGAGCAGGCGCGGGATGAAATGATCTTCGCCGGGTCGCCCAACGTGATAAATCACTTCGTCGTGCCGATCTTCATCGAGGGCATTGGCGATGCGGCCGGCGATGTCGTCGAGAGCGTCGTCCCACGAGACGGGTTTCCACTTGCCCGACCCGCGAGGCCCATCCCGTTTAAGCGGGGAGAGGATGCGTTCGGGGTCTTGAATCTGGTTTAGGGTGGCGGGGCCTTTCGCGCAGGTTCGTCCTCGGCTGCCGGGATGAACAGGATTTCCCTCGAACTTGACGATCTCTTCTGTGGATTTATCAACGAAAGCAAGAAGGCCACAGGCGGCCTCGCAGTTAAAACAGATCGTGGGGATGCATTGGTAGTGGCGCTCCACTTTTTGAGGCCACTTTGAAGGGTCGAGTTCAGTCCAGTGATTCCACTGATCCGGAGGCGGACCGACGGCGAGTTCCCAGGGAGATGTCCGCGTTTGCGGGCCGCTTTTCTCGGAATGCTTGCCTTGGTTTTTGACGTCGTTTGAGGGTGAGGTCACGACGAGATGGCTCCAGGGGGCAGAAAGGGGTTAACTGATGGGCAGAGCTTGGCCAGCACGAATGAAGAGATCTTCTTCAATCCAAAGTCCGAGAAGTGAGAAAAATGCTGCAAAGACGGTCATGTCACTGATCAACAGAACGGCGGGGAGGGCGATCCCCATGAAAATGCCTCCGAGCCAGTGTGTTCGGGCATAGGGTCCGTGAGTGACGAGCGAAGAGGCTCGTTTGTATTCTTCTGTGCGCCCCTTTGGTCCTAGAGCCGGTTCGAGGAGGGTTAGCCCAAGGTGGACCGCGAGACCGGTCAAGAGGAGAAATTTAAGTCCGGAAGGGGGTGATTCGCCTAGAACTGCAAACAGACAAAAGAGCGCAGCGGCTCCAGCGATGATAGCTTGAGCGATGAGATGCAATGACAGGCCTCGGCGCATCCAGAGGACTCGTCCCTTTGCCTGCTTAAATAGCCACGCGGTGTAGGCTGCCGACAGGATTGCCGCGACTCCGGTTGCCAGGGAAAGAAACAGGGTTATTCCGGATGGCGCAGACCATGGCACGAGACTGAGTCCAAGCCAGGCTGTGAGCAACATTCCATATGCAAGGAGTATGAAGGACCCCCTGGTGAGCCATGAGTCCCATTGAGGGCGGAGCAGGATGGAGAAGAACCGCTCGGGTCGCTTCAGGTCAGTGACGAGCAGAAGCAAGGTCGCCGCAAGAAATGCCATGGCGAGCAGAGGAATCCCAAAGGAGGCCCAAGAGTTGCTCTGAAAAGAGAGTGGGGGGAGGAAGCCCATTCCACAGAGGAAAACACCTGCCGCGATGGATTTCGCAAAAAGGTAGTTTGTGATTTTCCATCCCCAGGGCGGGAGATGCGGCGTGTCGTAGGTTGTTCTTGCCTTTGCTTTTTCTTCCGCCGCGAGGAAGGCATCGGCATCCAACTGCGCCCCTGTGTGGTTATTTGCCCAGAGAAGCCCTTCTGCTCGACTCGTCAAAGAGGGGTCGACCCCTGCAGCAGTCACTTCTCGATACCGCACATTCGGCCCAGTTCCGGCCTCCTCCTTGCGAGCGACGAGGTCTCCCTTGGCCATCATTGTGCTGACGACACTCTGGGGGTCATCAAAGTCCCCCGGGATGATTGCTTCGGTCGGGCAGACGACGGCGCAGGCCGGGGCGAGTCCCTGCTCCGTGCGGTGCGCACAGAAGTGACATTTCTCAGCCGTCCCGCTGTCTTCGTTCAGGTAGAGGGCGTCATAGGGACAGCCCTGCATGCAGGCCTTGCAGCCGATGCACAATTCGGGATCAACATCGACGATTCCGTCCGGGCGTTTTTCGAGAGCGGCGACAGGACAGATGGTGATGCAGGGTGCTTCAGTGCACTGGTTGCACCGTAGGACAGCGAAGGACCTCTGGACCTCTGGGTAGGAGCCCTCTTCGGTGTATTTCACCCAGGTGCGGAAAGAGCCGAGGGGAACATTGTTTTCGGATTTGCAGGCGACGGTGCAGGCGTGGCAGCCAATGCACTGACTGTGGTCGATTACAAATCCAAGTTGCACCGATGGTCTTCCCCCGTGGAGATGGGCAGCGTACCGCGGGATTCAGTCGCTTCCTAGAATGGATTGTCGCGCTCCCCGGTGGGTCGGGAGTGGGGAGGTGCCCTTATTCGCTTTTATCAAGAAGGGCCTGCCTGTCCGATTCAACCTGAAGATCCTCGATCTTGCTGAAGAGGATGCCTGGTTCGCCCAGAGAATGCCCGGGCTCTAGATTTGGGGCTATCCAGCGATCTTCACTCTGAACCTCGTGTTCGAGGGGGGGGAGGGCCAGCATGGCACGAAGGCGTTCGGAGGCCTCAGGCAGGAACGGCGCCATGACGACGGAAAGAGTTGCAAGGATCTGGCAATGGGCGTGGAGGGAAGAGGCGCAGGCCGCGGGGTTTGACTCTCGAGTGGCCCAGGGTTTTGTTTCGTCGAAAAGGCGATTTCCGAAACGACCGAGATCCACGAGGGCGTCAGCGGCCTTGCGAAATTCATAGTGAGAAAGAAATTCTCCGACCGAATGAAGCCCTGCTTGGCACGCTTCTTTGCAGCGTTGGAGTTCCTCGTCTTGTGAGGGGTCATGGCCTGGGACCACTCGCTCAAAGTGCTTGTCGATGAATTTCAAAACGCGTGATGCGTAGTTTCCCAAAGTGTCATTAAGGGCTGAGTTCACGTTGGACTGCAAACCAGAAAAAGTGAAGTGGCTGTCTGCTGTCTCAGGCATGGAGACCGTGAGGTACCAGCGAAGAGCGTCTACCCCGTAGTTTTCAAAAAGGTGGTCGTTGTCGAGGCGCCAGTTGTCGCTGGTAGAAAACTTCTGTCCCTCAAGGTTGTAGAACTCATTGGCCGGGACATTGGAGGGAAGAACCCACCGCTCCCCTTGGGCTGGGCCGATGAACGCGTCCTCGCTCAGGGCTTCCCCTTGCCAGCCAAGCATCGCGGGAAAAACGATGCAGTGAAAAGGAATGTTGTCCTTCCCAATGAAGTGGACGAGTTGAGGGCTGTCCTCTTCGGAGGCCTCTTTTTCTGTGACCCAATACTTCCTCCAGAGGTCGGGGTCACCTTTTACATCTCGAGCCCATTCCATCGTGGCAGAGATGTATCCCACGGGCGCATCAAACCAAACGTAGAGAACCTTGCCGCCATGTTCGTCGACAGGGTTCCCTTCGAGATCTTTGGAGGGGAGAGGGACGCCCCAGGGGAGATCGCGAGTGATGGGTCGTGACGTCATGCCTTCCCCTTCAATGAGTTTGTCGAAGACCATCGTCCGGACATTCACTTTAAGTTGATCCCTCATGCTTGCGAGCCAGTCGTGAAATGCCGGGCGGTCTGTGCGATCTTTTTGGTGCGAGAAGGGAGAAAGGTCCAGTTCATACTGCATCGTGTCCCGAAGTTCTGGCGTTTCGTTGCAACTGACGCAATGTGGGTTGGTAAGGCGAACGCTGTCGAGCCAGGCTCCACAGGCCTTGCATTCATCTCCTCGTGCGTTTTCTGCTCCACATTCGTAGCAGTCCCCTTCGACAAATCGATCGGGCAAAAATCGGGAACACTCCCCACAGTAAAATTGTTGCTGAGAGTGGGGGGCAATACAGCCCTGCCGAAGGAGCCGAAGAAAAAACTCCTGGCACAAAGCGTAGTGAGGATCTTGATTGGACGTACGACTGAAGTGGTCAAAGGAAATAAGAAAGCGGTCGAAGAGACCTTTAATCTCGTGATGCCAATGTGCTGTGTACTCTCGGAATCCAGCGGCATCTGTGAGCCCTTCTTTTTCGGCGTTGGCGATGATGGAAACGCCGTGCTCGTCCGTTCCGCAGATGTAGACAACATCTGTGCCGAGAAGCCTCTGGTAGCGAACATAAATGTCGGCAGGGAGGTAGGCTCCCGCGATGTGACCGAAATGAATCGGACCGTTGGCGTAGGGCAGAGCTGAGGTGACGAGGAGCGGATTGCGAGATGCCAGGGGATTCATACTGCCCTCTGTAGCAAAGACAACCGGAAATGTCCCGGCTGGGGCTAGAACGAGAGGAGGTG
>JAZALG010000044.1:0-5528 GCA_036229545.1 Planctomycetota bacterium
ATGCGCCAAGGCTTCTGACGTGGGCTCTTTTGAACCGCCCGCTTTCGGACTGCCAAGAAGGTCGTCGAGCAAAGCCACGTCCCTATCTTCCCTCAGTCGAACCCCAAAATCGCCAAGGTCCTTTTCTTGTTCGACGATGACCTGGCCTGTGCGCACCAACTCCAAAATAGAAAGAAAGACGGCAAAGACGGCGACCCCACCGCCCTCCGCCTTAACCATTTCTCGAAAGCGACATTTCCTCGAAGACGAAAGTTGCTCCACACAATTTCGCATGTATTCCCGCAACGGCTTTTCCCCCTCAAGGGTGTGGAAGGAACGCTTCAGCCCAAGTTCCTCAACAAGCCGAGAGTAAGAACCAACGAGCTCCCAAATCCCCAGCTCCTCTAACTCCGGCTCAGGGGGAGCCGGGATGTCCGGCGCCCCTCGGCCATGCCGATGGGACCGCTCCCCGGCGCGTCGGTCCAACTCGAAAGCAAGGCTCTTGTACTTGCGATATTCCAGCAGTTGCATGATGAGCTCGTCTCCCGGGTCAAGCTCTTCTGCAAGATCCACTTCTTCATGCGGAAGAATGGCTCGAGATTTAATCAGCACGAGGGTCGACGCCAGCACAAGAAACTCGCCCGCAACATTCACGTCGAGGCTCTTCAAAACTTCGAGTTCGGCTAAATATTGATCGCACAGGAGGGAGAGGTCCACATCCGTGATCTCCATCTCCTGTTCACGGATAAGATGGAGAAGGAGGTCAAGCGGGCCTCGGTAGTTCTCTAACTCGAAGATCTGGTTCTTCATGAGTACACCTTGAAGCCAAGAAGCCATTCTGTGGCCTGAAAATATGCCCCTGCGAGAAATTCCAGCCCCTCAAAGACGACATCAAGAAAGTTGAACCCCAAGAGAGGCTCCGCGGCAAAGAAGAGCACCAACACCAAAATAATGCCCGCCCGATCGAGGCCGTACCAGCGCTGAGCCAATTCTTCGGGAAGAGCCCAACCGACAACCCGGCTTCCGTCCAATGGTGGCACCGGCACAAGGTTAAACACCGCGAGGAGGAGGTTCAGCACAACTGCCGTAACCAGCCCAGACTCCAGCAGCCCCCTTGGGCCATCCATCATGGACGGTGCCTCCACAATGCGGCTTCCAAAGGCCGTAACCATCTCGTATGGAGGAATCATCTCCGTGTAAACCAGCCCAACCCAGGCGAGACAGCACAGAGCCGCTAAAAGGAGGTTGCTGATAGGCCCGGCGAGAGCCACGAGCATGAAATCCCGCCTTGGGCGCAAAAAATAGGAGGGATTGATGGGTACAGGTTTTCCTCCGCCAAAAATGAACGGTGAGCCCGACGCGATGAGTAGCCCGGGCAAAAGGACACTCATGAAGGGGTCCAGGTGGCGAATGGGATTGAGGGTCACTCGGCCCAGGCGGCGTGCCGACGGGTCTCCTAGGCGGTCTGCAACCCATGCATGCGCGGCTTCATGCCAACTCAAAGACAGCAGTAAAATGCCGATTACACTGACAACTTCGCCCGGAGTCTCCAGCTTGCCTTCTCCTGTAGGTGCGTTACATCGTTTTCAATCGCTACTCTAACAAGCCTGGCAAGGCTCTACGCCTGTATCCCTTTCGGCTTTCCCCTCGGAATGATCTGTGTCTACAAGTGAAGACATCCTGAAGCTCGCACGAGAGTTGCTCGCCAATGAATCCCAAGCTCTCGGGCGAATGGTAGAAGCCCTCGATGAGGAATTCGTCCAGGCCGTACACCAAATTCATCGCTGCGAAGGCCGGGTCATTGCCACAGGAATCGGGAAGGCCGGCATCGTCGCCCGTAAGGTCGCCGCGACCCTCGCCAGCACAGGAAGCCCCGCGGACTACCTCCACCCCACAGACGCGCTCCACGGCGATTTAGGGCGAGTCAGCACTCACGACATCGTCCTTGCCTTCTCAAACAGTGGAAACACCGAAGAGATCCTCTCTCTTGTAGGCCCGTTGAAAAATATTGGGGCAAAAACCATCGCCATCACAGCAGGCGCTGAATCGCCCCTCGCTCGTCACGCCGACATTGTTCTGGACTATGGAACCGTGACCGAAGCCGGCCCGCTCGGCCTCGCCCCCACAACAAGCACGACGGTCATGATGGCGCTGGGGGATGCGCTTGCGATGTCCGTCCTGAAGGAACGAGATTTCACCCCAGAGGAATTTGCCCGATATCACCCTGCGGGCAACCTCGGTCGATCCTTAATGAGGGTCGAGGAGGTGATGCGTTCGGGAGATGCACTTCCTTTGATTTTTGAAGGGAGCAGCCTTGAGGAAGCCGTCGAAATGATGACCTCGACTCCCGGCCGGCCAGGGTGCGTTGTGATCGTTGATGACACGGGAGCGTTTGCTGGGATCTACACCGACGGCGACCTCCGACGACATCTCCTCGAGACCGAAAACGGCGGACCGCTCAATCTGTCTCAGGCCGTCGGCGAAGTGATGACGCGGGAGGCCATTACCGTTCACCCCCTTTCCCTCGTAGGAGAGGCCCAACGGCTTCTTCGTGAACGACGTATTGACCAACTCGCTGTTCTTGACGACAACTCTCGTCCTGTCGGCCTCTTTGACGTTCAAGACCTCTTGGGTGTCCACGGCCTAGCCTAGAGAGTGCCCCTCACACGAAGCCAAACCGGTGAAGCCTCCCAACGACCTCCGCCTTCTCGTCCTAGACGTCGACGGAGTCCTCACTGACGGAACTGTGCTGCTTGGCGCGACGGAGGAAATCAAAGCCTTCCATGTGCGCGATGGCGCGGGGATGGCCTTGTGGCGAGACTCTGGTGGCGCGCTCACCTTTCTCACTGGGCGTGGCGGTAAAGCCGTGCAACAGCGCGCCAAAGAACTGCGCATTGATCGTATTTGGGAAGGGGCTTTTGACAAGTCCTCCTCTTTGCTGGAAATCCTGAAGCACTACTCCGTCGCGGCGGGGCAGGTTGCCGCAATGGGTGATGACATTCAGGACCTCGCCTGGCTTTCCAAGGTTGGCTTTTCAGCTGCTCCGGGAGATGCCGCAAGGGAAGTAAAAGAACAGGTCCACTTTGTCACCAAGGCCAATGGAGGCCGTGGTGCTGTGCGAGAGTTTGTTGAGCACCTCCTCAAAAACTCGGGTCGCTGGGACTCCCTTGTGGAGAGTCTTTCTTGAAAATTCCTACCAAGCGGCCCATGCAGTTTTTGGTCATCGCCGGCCTCGGCTTTCTCCTCCTCTCGCTCTTGTCAGAAGGCGATTCCAGGAACACTCGCGTTCGCGTTGGTGTTGTGGGGAAAGACACTTCGACAGCGCCTGTTGGTGCGCAGGTCGTCGTTGAAAGAAAAAGCGGAGAAACCGTAAAAATGCGGTTTGGAAAGTCTCACTTTGACCTCCTGGGGTCGGTTGAAATTTCCCCGGGGATCACAGAGGAGCGGCCTCTCCACCGGGTGTATATGGACTCGGGGGCGCCGGGCGACGAAAGTTCCTTCGTCGCAACCCTCCCCCGCATTGTCCTTCTTGACGAAATCACTGGCGAGGAAACGGGTTTCTACCTTGAGGCAAAGGAAGCTGTTTTTCCGTTATCAGAGTCTATTGGCGGTCAGGCACGCCTTGAGTCCGGAGCCCTCAAAACACGACGTTTTCGCCTTGTTGGACAAATTCATGGAACCCTCTCGTCCCGCAACGGTGAAAGCGCCACCCTCACCGCTGAACACCTTCACGTTGACGGTGATGTCATTCGCTCTCCCGGCCTAATTACCCTTTCTAACGCCGACGCAGAGATCCAAGGGGAAGGGCTCTCTTGGGACCGCCAGGAGGGTCGGCTGGCTTTCTCCGGGGGGGCTAAGGTGACCTCCTCCGGAGAAGAAGAGTCAACCCGCAGCGTCCAAGTCAAAGGCCCTTTTGTTGCCCTGTTGGATGACTCTGGGGACATGATCTCTGTGCAAGCAACTGGCTCGGTTCGTTGGACTTCCGGCGACGTTACCGTCGAAAGCCAAACCTTGGCATGGAACATCGCGGCTGATGAGGCCATTCTGGAAGGAGAGTGCCTTCTTCAGTCCCCTGGATTAAGGCTCCCCGCCCAAAAAATCATCCTTCACCCTGAAGCACAGACTTTTGAAATTCATGCCCTGGAACTACATCTCAGCGGTGAAAAGTAAGGCGCGGTTGTGGCCCACCTTGGTCGCTTGCCTTATCGCAAGCACCCCCACTTCCGCGCAGGAGCCTCCTCCACCCCAAGAAACAACCATCCGTTCCTCCGAACCTCTCTTTGGGTTTCTCGAAGACGGTCAAGCCGTGCTGGTTTTCTTAAATGGCGTTGAGGTAATTCAGAGCAATCGTCGCCTCACAGGGAAAACCTTGGTCTTGGTTCTAGCCGAAAGGCAAGACAACCCCCCCCCTGCACCAGCGGGCGGAGACCTGTTGGTTGAGAATTCCAGAATCCAAGAGATCTACCTCGAGGGCAACGTCTCTATTGAAGAGGGTGACGAAAGGATTCTAGGCGCGTCTCTGTTTTATGCCGACAACCGCTCCGGAACCGCATGGGTTAAGGAGGGGGAAAGTCGCTCTACAGGCTCCTCCGGCCCTCTCGTGATTCGCTTCGACCAGATGCGCAAACTTGCTGACGGCACCCGCTCTCTTGAGGGCCTGAAGTACACCACTTGCGACTACCAACACCTCCATTGGTACGTCTCCACTCCGCTAGCAACCATCACGCCCTCTCCGAAAGGTGACATTCTCCAAACCAGCGACAACACCGTGCGCGTCGCCGGCGTCCCTGTGTTCTGGTGGCCTGGTCTCAAGGTCAATCTTGACGACCACGACCTCCTCTTAAAAAAAATCTCGCTAGGAGACTCTTCCCGGCTCGGAAGCGAGTTAGGAACCGTCTGGGGAGGCAACGCGGACAACCTGGCCACCTCCCTTGGAGTGGCGCTTGGCCACAACGAACCGGTGAAGGGTTCGTGGGAAGTACAAGCCGACCTCTATGGAAAGCGGGGACTCTTTCTTGAGCCGTCATTTGAATACCACGGACCTGAGATGAAGGGTTCGGCTCTCTTCTCTTTCATTAATGACTCTGCTAGCACGGACCACCTCGACCAAGTGATTGGGGATGGAACGCGCGGGCGGCTGAGAATGCAACACCGGTCATGGCTCAACCGAAAAGATTTCGACGACTTCACGCTTGTGGATCTAGAGGTGAGTTACCTCTCAGACCGCAATTACCTGAACGAGTATTACGAACGCGAGTTCAAGGCAGGCAAGGGGCAAGAAACCTATGTTCGATACGAGTCTGTCCATGAGGATGAGGCCATCACCGTTCTCGCACGCGGGCGACTCAACGACTTCGATACGCAGGTGCAGTACTACCCAGAGATTCAACGCCGCATCTCCGCTCGGCCCACAACCAAGCCGTGGCTTTTTGGCGGGCTGCTTACCGTTCGAGATATTCTCAGCCAGGCCCACCTTGCTCCAGACGAAGACCAGCCCACCGTTTCTTCCGAGCGAAACTTCCGAGCAGGGCGACGAGTTCAGGTGGACT
>JAZALG010000045.1:0-17142 GCA_036229545.1 Planctomycetota bacterium
GGAGTACTCATTGCCATCACTGCGAACGATGGGTTTTTCACAGAAAATACCGGCCTGAAGGGAAGTGGTTCTCTCATCTATCAGGCCTGTGAAACCAGCGGTCGGGCCTGTTCCCAAAGTGTCACGGCGTACTACTAACCATGCTCTCCCGGTGGCTCCAAATACGGGGTCACCGGGAGATCACACCCCTCCCGCGACACAACGTCAGATCTGGACCTGAGGACCAACGACAACGGGAGTATGACAAGCCACGGCTACCGCAATCACCCCGCCTGCGACAGCTGAAACATCGATGATCGACCAAGGGGAGTCCGTGTCATCCGTTACAGGAACCACCTCTTCCCCAATCCACACCGACAGGTCAGTCATGCCCCGAAATACGCCCTCCCCCCTCGCCTTGAGCCAAGCTTCCTTCCTCACCCAAGCTCGAAGAGCCGCCGACGGACGCTCTTGGGGTGAAAGGAGCGAGAGATCCTTCCGCTCATCAACAGAGAGAAAGCGCCGTGCCACAGCTAAAGCCTGATCGGCTCTAGAATGCGGTTCCATGTCCACGCCAAGAGGGTGGAGAGACACTCCCAGCAGGGCAGTGTCCAATGTACGGGCAAGACTGAAGTGCAGATGTGGTGACGCCGGAAGCAAAGGACGTCCCTGAGGGCTGTACGTGAAGGTTAGAGATGCCGGATCCTCTTCCAGGTAGGTCCCCAGGAAGCAGCGGAGAAAAACCCGCGCCGCGATAAACCGCCTCTGCGAGGCCGAGTCCGTCATTTCAGTCGCCCTTCGGCTTTCATCCTCTGAGAGAAGATGAGCGCCTTCTAAGAAATCGCTCTGGAGGTCTGCCTCCCACAGATGGACCTCTCCTTCGCGAAGAGGGGGCACCTCAACTGAACAAGCGTCGCCATGTCCGGATAAAACGACCGAGGGCAAGTGAGTCATAGCGATGATCCTACCCGCCTCGCCCCTCCCATGGGGTCATGGCGTCATGCCAGCCAGGGCATTGCTGGCAGAAAAGCCCAAAGGGCCCGCAGGATCGGGAATCCAATACTGGAAATAGACCTTGAACCCCGGAGGAATCCCGGGTGGCCAGGTCCCTGGAATGGCGAGGCTACCTCCGCCGTCCAGCGGCAAGCCGGGAGTCACCGAGAAGGGTTCGGGAACCAGCAATCCCCCCTTAAAAGGAACATCGATGGCCTGAAGTCCCAGGACGAACACCGCCTGAGCAAATGACGGACCGTTTGAAACCGTCAAGGTAATGGGAGTACTTCCCTGCAAAGTCCCGTCCCCCGTCAGGGCCGGGATGCCGTTGATCCCTCCCAGGCCATTGCCCAGGTCGACGAAGGGAGCCCAAGGGACCAGTTTGAAGAGTTCGTCGCCGTAGTAGTCCGCGGCGTAGAGTTCCCCCGCGCCATCCGACCCGAAGCAGGTCGGTGAGTTATAGGTACCTTTGAAGGGATACATCTCGACCCAGTGATCCCTGAAGTCTGTGGCGATCCCGCCCACAGTCTTGAAGGACCAGATATGTTCAGCGCAGAAGTCAGCGAAGACATATCGGCCCACCATGCCGGGCAGAGCGTCTCCCCGGTAGACCTGCCCGCCAATCGCGGAACAGCCCCTTCCCGATGCATGGTCGTACTGGTAGATCGCCTGGGAGTACCCCGGGTGGCCGCAGGGCTCACAAAAGTTTGGCTGGTTGAAGGGACAATCCGGCCCCTCCATGCAACGCCATCCGAAATTGACCGGCGCCGGGGCTCCGCCTGGAATGAAGTTGATCTCCTCCCAGGTGCTGTCACCCACGTCGGCGATGTAGAGGTCACCGGAGGGGCGATCGACGGTGATGCGGAAGGGGTTGCGAAGCCCCATGGCCCAGATGGCATCGTGTCCATTGGGATCGCCCACGAAGGGATTATCCGGAGGGATGTGGGGATAGGGCAGGTCCACATCGAAGCGCAAAATGCTGCCCCGGGGATCCAGAGGGTCCTGGGCTCTGTTGTCCGTCGGCTCCCCAAAGGGGTTCCCGTCACCCAGTGAGTAGTAGAGCAGTGTCCCCGGTCCGAAAGCGAGATCCCCCGCCTTGTGAAACTGCGACGTCTGGGGGAGGGGGCCGAAGATGTCCTTTCGGCTGGCTGGGTCGGCTACATCCGGATCGGTTGCCGACACCGTGAACTCCGCAACCACCGAGTCACCCTCCGGAGTATCGGTGGCCCATGAGAGATAGAACCGTCCATTCTGGTTGTAGTTGGGGTGGAAGGCCATGCCGAGAAGCCCTCCGCTGCCATTACTGTTGATGTCATTCGCGACACTGATGAAGGGCTGGGACAGTTTTACCCCGTCCTTGATGATGTAGACCCTTCCCGGCCCTCGGGAGACGACAAACAATCTGTCGGTGGTATCTCCCGGTGCAGCCATGATGGCCACCGGTTCGTTCACCGTGACATTGAGGCGCTCCAGGCGAAATTTCTGGCCCGAAGCCGTCACAGCCATGAAGGCCAGGATGCACAGGGGGAGAAAACAACGACGAAGAGACATCGTGATCCGTCACAGGGGAGAGAAGAACCGGACAGTGTCCGTTGAAACCGTTACCCGAAGTATAGGACTTCAAATCAATTTAGGCCGATTTCCTCGCAAAAGGCACGTCAGGAGGCAACCACGTCGATCAGCCGCTGGACCATGCGGTGGGTGAGACCCCAGATCTCCCTTCCCTCATACCTCCACGCAGGCAAGGAGAGGGTCATCCCATCCTTGTCCAATCGATGCGTGTCCGCCATCGTTCCCCCTTCGATCTGATTGAGGGGAAACCAGAAAAGTTCTTCAGCTTCCTCGCCGGGGCAAGGGAACACTTCCTCTCGAAGTACAAAAACATGGGGGGTGATATCCATGGCCAGGACTTTCCCTGACGCCACCGCGGGAAGCGGCGCCATGACGCAAAGCAGTCGAGCCTCCTTCTCCAGAGCGAGTCCCGTCTCTTCCCTCGTCTCCCTCTGGGCCGTTGCCAGCAGGCCATCATCCCCATCCTCGGCCCTCCCTCCAGGAAGAGAGATCTGACCTGACCAGGGGTCTGACGGGTTTTCAACCCGGCGCATCAGAAGAATCTGAGGCTGGTCTTCTGCTTTGAAAATAATGGCGACGGCCGCTCGACGAGCCGGAACCTCTTGGGAGCCTTCCCCCGGCCGGTGAGCGGAAAGGCGCTCGCAGAAATCCAAAGGGAAGGACAACACCATGACGCCATGGTAGCCGTCACATCGACGATGAGGAGCACACTTTGGAGTCAATCGCTACAACAGAGCCATGCGCCTCTTTTACAATCTCACCCTTCTTCTTGCCGTTGCCCTCCTCTACTCCTGTGGAGAGGCCATTGTGACCACCGCACTCCCCCCCCTCACTGGAGACTTACCCGTGACCCACGACACCGATAACTCTTCCGCCGAAATCGCAACATTCGGCGCCGGCTGTTTTTGGTGCGTCGAAGCCGTCTTCGAACAGATTGACGGCATCACCGATGTCCGCTCCGGCTATATGGGGGGAGAAACCGAAAAGCCCACCTATGACCAAATCTGTACGGGCACAACCGGACACGCTGAAGTGGTGCAAGTCACTTTCGACTCTGACCAACTCACCTACGAGCAACTCTTGGAGTGGTTCTGGCGGCTGCACGACCCCACGACCCTGAACCAACAGGGCAACGACGTCGGAACACAGTATCGGTCGGCAATCTTCTGCCACTCAAAGGAGCAGCAACAGTTCGCCCTGACCTCAAAGGAAAGCGCCCAGGCCTCCGGCACCTATGCTCGGCCCATCGTGACAGAGATCACCGAAGCCGGAACGTTCTGGGAGGCAGAGGACTACCACCAGGACTTTTACCGCGCCAATGGAGAGCACCCCTACTGCCAGATGATCATCGCTCCCAAACTGGGGAAGATGGGACTCGAACCCTAAAGGGCGATGAAAAATGGCGAGGGTGACGAGACTCGAACTCGCGACCTCCAGCGTGACAGGCTGGCGCTCTAACCAATCTGAGCTACACCCCCGCGGCGAAGAGATCGTACCGATCCGCCACGCCGTTTCGGGATGATAGGAAGGCCGCTCCGCAGGGGCAAGCACTGGAAGCGACACGAGGCTTTGAGAATCTCGTGATGAGCCCCATTCCTTGCTAATCTCAAGGCATGGTTCGCATCGTCCTCGTCCAGCCGCCTCACCGTGACACCTTCGGCTATTCGATGCCGCCCCTTGGCCTGCTCCATCTCGGCGCCGCCGCGCGTGATCGAGGTCATGAGCCGATTCTCCTGGATCTGGCCTTGTTCATTCGCAGAGGAGAGATTCCAGCGGACGACGGAGTCGTCCAGGCCTGCGTCGAGAAGATTCTGGGAGAGAAGCCCGAAGCGATCGGGATCGGCGCCATGATCTCTTCGATGCCCGTGACCCTTCTCCTCGCTCGGAAAATCAAAGCAAGGGACCCGACTCTTCCCATCCTCTTGGGAGGGCAGGGCCCCGAAACCATCGAGGACAGCCTTCTCAACCGTCACCACGAGATTGATGCGATCGCCATCGGGGAAGCCGAAAAGACCTTCGTCCAGTGGTTGGAACAGATCAACGAGCCGGAAAGTTGGATCGAGATTGCCGGTCTTGCCGTCCGCGATGCCCAGGGCCAACCCGTCCAGGCGCCGCCACGCCCCCTCGCGACTCCCCTGGACGAGGTGCCTTCACCCGCATGGGACCTGGCAGAAAGCCCCCGCGACTACGCCCAGGCCGCCGGAGACGAGGCGGCAATGTTCCCGATCGATATCGGGAGGGGATGCTCATACAACTGTTCATTCTGCACAACCCCCGGATTTTGGGGCCGGACAGCCCGACACCTGAGTCCATCTCGGGCTGTGGATGAATTTGATGCCCTTGCCGCCCTGGGGGATGTGGACTGCGCCTATATCACCCACGACCTATTCACCTTCGACCGCCAAAGGGTCCTCGACTTCTGCGAGGAAAAGAAAGCGCGAGGCAATTGCTTGGAGTGGGAGTGCCGCACCCGCATCGATCTGGTGGATGAAGAACTCCTGGCCGCCATGGCTGAAGCAGGTTGCCGCCGCATCCTCTATGGAGTGGAATCGGCCAGTCCAGAAGTGCTGCGACTGGTCAACAAGGGCGGGCTGGCCGAGTCGGGAGGAGTGGACGTCCTCCAGACACTCAACATCGCCTCTGAACTGGGCTTGTCGTCCATCCTCGGTCTCATGGTGGGGATTCCCGGCGAAAGTTCAGAGGATGTCGAAGCCAATCTCCAACTCATGGCCCGGGCGGGGGTCATCGACGGCGTTTCCTTGTCTCTTCACTGGTTCAACGTCACGCCGGGAAACGGGCAAGCCGACGGCCTTGAGAATTCCACGGTGCTCCTCCCTGGAATCACCGCTGATCTCGTCCGGGGCTACGACATGCCCCCCGGCAAAACCCCAGAAGGACTGGCGGATTTGGTCGCATCCGATCCGGAAATCTTCGCCGCTTTTCGAGTTCTCGACCTCCCCCACTTAGATCCTCCGTCAGGGTACTTCCTCACCAGACACGCCCATGTGGCACTGGAGATCTATCCACGAAGCCTCCGGTTGGCCGCCCGGGACAGTTCTCTTGCTGAAGTGCTTCTCCGTTTCTTCGACGCAGCGGACCACCAGACACTTCCCGATCTTGAACCGACCGACTGGGCAGAACCCGGAGTCCTCGATCGAAAAAGTTTTCTTCACCTCCTTCGGTCATGGCTTATTCATCTCGGCGAAGACCGAAGAGACGAGATGCTCTTAACCCTGTTGAAATACGAGACGACCCTCTGGGAAACGACGGGCCCATCTCTGCTCCGCCTGGACCAAGATCCCACCCTCTTCATCCGATCCATGGACGAAGCGGCCGCATTGCCAGATGCCATGGAGGCCTGTCCTGTCTCCTTCCTCTTTGTTCGAGAGGGGGAGATGGTGAAGTCGAGACGGATCTCGTCTTTCCTCGCCGATGTTTTTGAAGGGATCGAACCAGAAAAACTTAACGAAGACTGGCCAGAGGCCAAACCTCGACACATCGAGCAGGCCCGCGAAATTCTGGAACAACTCGCTCCCACCTGATAGCACAGAGACGGAAAGAACACCCTGGAGAACATCGTGAAAGCTGAAGGGCGTGCACTCGCGGACCTCAAGGTCCTCCTGGCCTTCCCCCCTCAAGGGCATCCCACCCAGCCGTATCTGGCACTGCCCAGTCTCAAGGCTTTTCTCGCTGAAAAGGGTCTCCACGACTGCACTGTCTGGGACCTGAATCTCGAAGCCTACGATCGTCTCGTCAGCAACGAACGGTTGGCTCTGTCCCTCCAAAGAATCCAAGGACACGCTCAAGACTGGGGGATGGACGACAAGGAACAACTCGATCCAGGTGACCTCGATCGTTTTCGTCTCTACGCCGATGCCATGGCTTCCGGCCCGTACCTTGCGACGCATGCAGACAAAGCCAAGGAGATCATTCGAGACCGAGAGGCTTTTTATGACCGGGAGCAATACCTGTGGGCGATGCGCACCTTTGAATCAGGGCTAAAACTTCTTTCGACTGAGTATTACCCCACCCTCTTCACCGCCCACAACTACACCCAGAGCACCTCCATCGACAGCAGTAGCGATCTCTTCGCGGGAGTCGACAACCAGGAGGAAAACCTCTTCGCTGAATTTTTTGAAGAAGAAGCCCTTCCGCGAATCGAGAAGGAAATGCCCGACGTCCTGGGCCTGTCGGTCACCTACGGGAGTCAACTCGTTCCCACCCTGACCCTGGCGTCCATGGTGAAAAAGCGGTGGCCCGGGATTCATATCATCCTTGGAGGGGGCATGCTCGCCTATGTGGGGCACCGCCTGGGTCAGGCCGGCCCTCTCTTTGATCGGTGCGATTCCATCGCTGTCTACGAAGGAGAACGGACCCTCCTTGAAGTGTGTGAAGCCGTCGCCGCATCGGGCGGCGTCCATCGGTCGGAAGAAGAGGGCGCGGCCATAGGAACGACACGGGGGATTCCCGATCTATCGAACGTGGCAAATCTCATCTACTCCAACGGAGAAGAAGTCGTCACAAACGGCGAGTTGCTCCCCATGCCCATCGACGATCTCCCCACACCCGATTTTCGAGATCTTCCTCTCGACCAATACCTTTCCGGGGAACTTGTCCTGCCGATCGCTCCCACCCGTGGCTGCTACTTTGAAAAATGCGGGTTCTGCACCCTGTACACCGCGATCGGGCCAACCTACCGCGAACGATCAACCGATCGACTTGTCGAGGACCTCCAAACTCTGAAAACACGGCATGGCACGCCGTATTTCTATTTCATCATGGACGACCTCCCCCCTCTTCTCGCCAAGCAGATCCCCGATGCCTTCAAAGAAGCACAGTTGGAGGTCTACTGGTGGTGCGATGCTCGAATGGAAGAGCGGATCTTCAACTCCAACTCCCTGAAACAGTTGTATGACTCCGGCTGCCGCAAATTGATGTTCGGCTTCGAGTCGGGGAGCCAGCGTCTTCTCGACCTTGTCGAGAAAGGCGTCGACCTCGAAGAAGCTGAACGCGTCCTCCGTGCCGCCCACGAAGCGGGCATCTCCACCACTCTCTACACGATGGTGGGACTCCCGACGGAAACTCGAGAGGAAGCAGAGATGACCCGATCTTTCATCGTTCGAAACGCGGATCGGATCGGTGAGATTTCCCTGCAGATTTTCAATCTCGACATGGTCTCTCCGATGTACCGGGATCCCTCACGTTTCGGCATCGCCACCATCACAGATGATCCTCGTGATCTGGCTCCCGGAGAAGAACCTCAACAAGACCTCGCCCGCTATCTTGCATGCGAAGCCGAATCAGGAATGACTCGCGAAGAGGTCAAGATGGCCTTCAACAACATTTTAGGGGCAGCGACCGAAGCTCTCCCGGCTCTTCGTGGCGATAACTTTTTGTACTACCGGTACAAGAGCCACATCTTTCTCTACCTCTGCCACAGGGGGATCGAGACTTTCAGAAAAGACCAACCCCCTCCCCGCCTTGCGGGTCCTCGAAAAAAAATCCGCCAATCGGCAGACCTTCCTCAAACCGTCTCCCTGCGAGATGACGTCACCTTGACTCCCCTTGCATTCTCCTACGGTCAGGTGCGCAGCCAGCTGGACAGAGTCTGGTCTGATCCGACTCCCCTCGGAGGCATCGCCCGTTCTGAATCCCATGCCTCGACACAGGCCCATCCGCTTCCTCCCATCCCCTCGATGGTGGCGTTTGTCGGGCAGGACCACCGTTTCTTCGAGGTCGGCGCTGACACAGCGAAAGTATGGCAATTGGCAGCAAACGAGGGCGTAGAGGCCGCGCTCTTCCAATACGGAGAGAAACATCGCTCTGCGGTGGGCCATGCCCTGGCGAACGCGGTCGATGAGGGACTCCTCGTTCCAGACTCTGATTAGTCACGCCAGACGATCCCTCTTAAAAGAGAAGGCGCTCCTCACCCCCAGACAGATTCATCATCTCAAGTTATGATGATGACCGATTCATTGGAGTCTCGGGAGGATAGAAGCCCCTTGGCAAATACGGGTACGAAACGGCGGGCAGACAAGCAGGACCAATCTTCTAAGACGAAGAGAGGCAAAGCGGCCCAGACAGCCAGCGATCTCATCCAGGTCGTCCTCGCTGACGATCACCGCATCATGCGTGAGGGGCTCACACGCCTGCTTGAAGACAGCCGTGATCTTGAAGTCATTGGGCAAGCCGAAGACGGCCGACAGGCCATCACGATGACTCTGCAATTAAAGCCCTCTGTCCTGGTTCTTGACTACAGCCTTCCAGACATGGACGGCACAGCGGTCACCAAAAAGATCCATGAAAGCCGGCCAGACATGCCCATTCTCATGCTGACCATGCATGACAACATTCACTACGTCCTCAAGGCGATGGAAGCCGGAGCTGCGGGTTACCTCGTGAAATCAGACGCGACAGAGGAATTGGTTCAGGCCATTCATGTCGTGCACGAAGGGCGATCTTATATTTCCCCCCATCTCTCCGAGGCTGTTGCAGACCACCTGCGGAAACCCAGGGGACATCGAGTGGGCCTTGCCAAACTCTCGACCAGAGAGTTCGAACTGCTCGGCTGTCTTGTCCAGGGTATGACCCTCCAAGCAGCCGCAAAGCACCTCCACGTGAGTGAAAGCACTGTTTCGACCTACCGCAGCCGACTTCTCAACAAGTTGGATGTGAATAACAACGCTCAACTCATCCGCTTTGCACTCGACCAGGGAGTGGAAGGTTAGAGCCTTCTTTTCTTGTGGCGATATCGCCACAAGAAATAGCACCTCGATACGACACAATCTCCGCTGGCTCTCAAGCCACCGCCTCAGCCACAATGCCTCACGTCTTTGGTCCGGGGTGCCGGTGGGACTCTGGGGAGAAGATCCCGGCGGGAGAGGACCCCGGGCCTAAAGACGTTTGCCCGTTCCAAACCCCGATCGCATGGGGATGCCTTCGGGGTTTGGGCCGGCTTTTCCCCCCTTCGGCCCAGGCCCAGGCGGAGTCTGTTCCCGAAGAGCCGGATGAGATCTTGCGTCAAAGGGAAAAGATGCGTATCACGGCACATGAATCTCGGAGAGCGCGCTATGCCTGATACACCTCGCCAATCCCGGCGTCCTGCTGACCCCGACAAGCCCTCTCTTCCCATCGCACCCCCCTCGCGAAAGGGAAAGAAGGAGTCCGAGCACTCCGGAGAAGGACCGGATCTCAGATTTGAGGAAATCGAAGAGCGCCACATCCCTAAGGACCGCAACATCTTCGACAAATAAGTGGCGGTCCTGCCCTTCCCCTCGGAGCGCTCCCTTGTCCGTCGCGCACCTCGCCTTGCTCTTCTGCGTCCAGATGGCTTTCGGAGCATTGACAACCTTCGCGATCGCCGATCGTGACGCCATCGGTCCCAAATACTTCAAATTCGGGGGGTGGATTCTCATCGCCTTCTACGGACTTGCCGGAAGCATGGTCTGGGGAAGCGGACAGGACACAGGGGCCACCTCCCCGCACCACCCTTTCCTGGGAACAGCTCTGGCAATCGCAGCCCTCAGCGTACTGGCCTTTTCCTCTATCACCGGATGGGATAAACCAAGATTTGAAACGCTGACCCTGTGGGTCTCCCTGATTGCGGGAGCCGCGGCGATCTCTTACTCCCTTCCTCCCGCATCTTCGGGCGGGACTCGCCAAGCGCTTGCCCACGCCTCGGCTTTGGGTTCAGCCCTCGTCTTAGGCTTTACGTCATGGGGAATGATCCTGGGGCACTGGTACCTCGTTGACAAAAATCTCGACCTGCGTCATCTAGCAAGGATCGTCAAGCCGCTCCCGTGGATTCTTCTGGGCAAGGCTGTGATCGCAGGACTCATCCTGCTCCTCTTTTGGGAAGACGTCTTGGGGGACAGCAACCAATCCATGAGTGACCTCCTGCAACGACAACCAGAGAGGATTCTTGATGTCGTCAATATCTGGGCCCGTATCCCCATCGGCCTTCTTATCCCCGCCGCATTGGGTTGGATGGCCCTCGTCACCGTCCGCCTAAAGAAGACCCAACCTGCGACAGGAATCCTCTACGCCATGTGCGGGGTGGTCTATCTCGGGGAACTCATGGGCAAAATGGTGGAGGGGTCCACCGGTGTCCCCTTCTGATCTCTCCGCTCCAAGGACCGTGAACTCATTGCTCCACTCCATGCCACAACGCGATCATCATGGCCATTCCCTTGTGGTGCCCTGCCCCCACTGCGCAGAGTGGACGAGAGAAGAACTCGGCCCGAACCCGGCGACCCTCCCGCTCAAAATCACCTGTCAGGCGTGCAAATCAAAGATACCCCTCGATCTTTCAGCACACGTCACATCAACTGACGAGGAACGAAAAGGCGGGGCCTCTCTGGACGGCTGCCCTTTTTGCGATTACCACACGCTGTACATCCAAAAGGACATCAACAACAAGTTTGGTCTCATGGTTGTGGTGGCAACCTATCTCTTACTTCTCTTCAGCGGCCTGGACCTGCCCGAAATGATTGCAGGACTGGTCATCCTCACCCTCCTCGACCTCATCCTTCTGAGGCTCGTCGTACGACGGCTGCTCATCTGCTATCACTGCCAATCCCAATACCGAGGCTGGGCTCCAGGTCCCCACTGCCGACCCTTCGATCTTGCCACGTGGGAAGGCTTTCAAGGACAAGACCCTGAGGTGAAAGAGTGAATCCGGAACAACAAAACTCTCCCCTCCGTCTTTGGGAACGCCTTGGAGCCCACCCCGATCCAACGCATGGTAGCGACGCGGTGCGTTTTTCCGTCTGGGCACCGGGCGCCAGACAAGTTTCCGTCACCGGAGACTTCTGCAATTGGGACGTCGACAGCCATCCCATGGAACAAATCGACGAAGAGGGGGTCCACGAAATCACTCTCCCCTCGATTCAGAGGGGCGCACGGTACAAATTCGCCGTCCTGGGGGCAGACCATGTTCTCCGACTGAAGGCAGACCCCTTTGGGCAGGTTCAAGAGGGCCACCAACTCCAGGCCTCGATCATTCCTTCCGCATCTCAACACGTCTGGTCAGATCAAGATTGGATGGATCGCCGCTCTGGGCGAGACTGGCGCAGGGAGCCCCTGTCGATCTATGAGGTCCACCTGGGGGGCTGGCTTCGGGAGCCTGGCCGAGAAGATCAGCCCATCTCCTTTCGACAAGCCGCACCTCGACTGGCCGACCACTGCCACCGTTTCGGATTCCAAGCCGTAGAACTCCTTCCCATCACAGAGCACCCCTTCACCGGCTCGTGGGGCTACGGAACCACCGGATATTTTGCCCCGACACATCGGCACGGTTTGCCGGACGATCTCCGATGGTTCGTCAACACACTCCACGAAGCAGACATCGCCGTTTTCCTCGACTGGGTGCCGGGCCATTTCCCAGATGATGACTTTGGACTGGCACGATTTGATGGCACATCCCTGTTTGAAAGAGATGAACCTCAACGCTTCCACCACCCCGTCTGGAACTCGCTGATCACGGACCTCAGCAATCCCAAAATCCGTGAGTTCTTTATCGAGAACGCCCTCTACTGGATAGGCGAATATCACGTAGACGGTCTCCGAGTCGATGCGGTCTCCTCCATGGTGTGGAAAGACTTCGGGCTCCGCTCTGATGGCAAGGACCCCCTCCCTCAAGAAGAACGAGAAGATCGAGATGCCGCGATCTTCCTCCAGGACCTCAACACGACTCTCAATTCAGAGTTTCCCGGATGTGCCACTTTCGCCGAAGATGACACAAACTGGCCCGGAGTCACCGCACCCGTTGTGGAGGGTGGATTGGGCTTCTCCTTCAAATGGAATGTGGGGTGGGCAGCAGACACCCTCGCCTACTTCGAGATAGATCCCGAGCAACGGCAGGGGGAGTCTCGAAAACTCACATTCCCCATCACCTTTGAAGACAGCGAACACTTCCTCCTCCCCCTCAGTCACGACGAGGCAAACCCCGAGAAGGGGTCACTCCTCTCGCGCATGTCGGGCGAAGGAGACATGCAGCAGGCCCAATGGCGCCAACTCCTGACCTATCAGATCTTGAGACCGGGGAAGAATCTCCTTTTCATGGGGGGCGAGGCAGCTAACCCCGAGGCCTTCAACCACGACCAGGGGCTCGACCCCGGCCTGTATGAAGAAAATGCCGGTAAGACCTGCGGCGATTTCCTGAGAGACCTCCATCAGATCTATGCAGAGCACCCAGCATTCTGGGAAGAGGATGGGACTCCTGGTGCCGGATTCTCATGGCTTTGCTGTGACGAGAACTCCGAAGGGGTCTTCGCCTTTCTCCGTTTCTCCGACAACAACCACGGCATCGTCCTTCTCAATCTCTCGGGCCGGGACTCTCCCGAGTTTCGTGTCGGAACTCCTCGCATCGGCGACTATGACGTTTTGATCCACAGCGACTTGACTGGCTACGGCACGTCTCTCCCCGGCCAGTCCACCCTGAAGTCAAGCGAAGAGCATCCCTGGCAGAACCAGCCCGCATCCCTCATGCTCGACCTCCCCTCGGCCAGCGCTCTCGTTCTGGGCCCCGCGTAAGACATCATCGCTGCGTCTCTGCTCCATTCTGTGTGACGAATGCCCTGCCTGTCCGTCTGGTCATGCGAACCAGAACGTCACCCAATCCCGAACGAGAAGGCCTCATGTCCACCATTCCCCCCTCCTGGCGCCTCCCACTGTTCGTGATGTGGTTCTTCGTGCCAGCTTGCTCCAACCTCCCCATTCAAGAAGCCCATATCTCCGTTCCTCCGGTCCATGTGAAAATCCTGACCCATGAACCCTATGTGGTGAAGGTTGATCCCGGGCCAGAGACACCCATCCGCTGCTGGACCGCTATTTTTAGAAACAGTTCCGGGGAGATCCTCGGAAAACACACCGGACAAGGAATCGATGTGGCTCAGGGCCCTTCCGGAACGACTCGAGCGGATATCCACATTCACCCCTGCGACGAACCCGCCATCTTGGGCGCCCCCCCGCCTTTCCCTCCGCTTCAAGGGGAGAAACACATCACAAACACACCCCCTCTCCAGATCATTCGTCTTCCAGAATCCGGACTTGGGGCAGGCCTTATTCAAAAACTGCTTTGGGCAGAGGTAACCGCGATGGAAGAAAACGTCGCTACGGAGTGGATAGACAATCTGGCCTCCGGATGGCCAGGAAGTGATGTTCCGGAAAACGTCAACATCATCGCCCTCCTTGAGGTTCACCATCAGTCCTCAATGACGACTCTCACGTCCATGCTTCCCGCGAGATTCTCTATTTTCCAGATCACTGCCGACGGAGATCTCTTCACGGACCTTCAAAGTGGTTGGAACATCTCTGTGACACCCCTCGACTCGGGCTGGATGGCTGTGTCAGCGGTGATCCCAACTTCGATGATCGCGCCCGGGAGCTAACTCCAACTACGTCAAGCACCTTTCGATTCCTTGGCTCCACCCCTGGAACTAACGCTCCTTTTCTAGGCAGTCCTAGCCAGCCCCAATGAGTTCCAGGACCCACTGAACACCCTCTCCCACGAAAGGAGTGGCTGCAAAGAGAAGGACGACCTGCGCTGCTCCCCCCAGGCCAACATGGTCGAGCAGTTTGTAGAGGCCATAATAAAGAGTGCCCAGGACGACCCAGGTCGCAAAGGCGAGCGGTGCAATACCGCCAAACCACCCTGCATCCAAGCCAAGAAGGGATCCTGAAATCTCTCGCGGAAGGACCCAGTTTTGAGTACGCGCAGCGGATTCAAGCGGCAGAGACACAACACCGGTGAATAAACCCGTCACGAGGACGTGCACAAGGTGGTTCCCCCTAAGTCGGGGGCGACTTTCCACGATGCCCTTCGTCAGGGCAGCAGCCACATAGACCACAAGGCCGGGCAAAAGTATGGCCTCGGGCTGTGCGGTGCCCTCAGACCAAAACCACCCTAAGACAAGGCTCGAACCAAACCAGGTGATGGAAAAGAAGGGGGACACCTTGCAGTAGGCGTGGGTCGAAGCCAGGAACGTCGCAAGACAGACGAAGAGGCGGTAGTGCTCCACGGACAGGCCGATCTGGCTCCACTCTGTCACGTTGCCTTCTTCTTTCCCTTGCCAACTCGCGCATAGACCAGGAAGACCACCATCCCAGGGAGACCAGCAACCCATTGGTCATTCCCTCCTGCCTGGAAAGTGACCTTCGCAAAGATCGCGAGGATCGCTCCGAGGAGAACCAAAGGGATAAGTGAAATGAATCGTTCCATCATGATGAAACCAGGGTGCCTCTCGGCATTTTCAAGAACAAGCATTCAGACGAAGCATCTTGTCGACGCTGCTGGAGTTTTTGTAACCAGTCAGGTAGGCAGGGGGCCATGAAAGAGGCGAAACAGGGCTCAACGGGGGCGTCCCGAAGCACCACTCTCGCGCTCGGCCCACTGATGGCGGCCGTCGTCTGGCTCATCGGCCCTGGTGACACCCAAGACATCGCTTTCATGGCGGCGATCGCTGTCTGGATGGCGGTGTGGTGGATCACCGAGGCGGTGCCCCTCGCCGTCACCGCCCTCCTCCCGCTCGTGGCCATTCCCATCACTGGGATCGCGCCCGTCCAAGATGTCGCCGTCAATTATGGCCGTCCGATCGTATTTCTCTTTCTCGGAGGGTTTCTTCTCGCTCTAGGTCTCCAAATCAGCCAGGTCCACAAGAGAATCGCCCTGCACATCGTTTCTGCCATGGGTTCGAGTCCACCCCGGCTCATCCTCGGTTTCATGGTCGCGACTTGGTTTCTCTCAATGTGGGTTAGCAATACCTCAACCACCATGCTCATGCTCCCCATCGCGCTCAGCGTCCTCAAAACAGCACGAGACCAAGGAGTGGCGAACACCTCAAAAATTGCCGTAGCCCTGCTCCTCGGCATCGCGTACTCCGCCAACATCGGCGGAATGGCCACGCTGGTCGGAACCCCTCCTAATCTCGTCTTCCACCGCATCTTCAGAGACCTTTTTCCAGAGGCACCGGCGATTTCATTTCTTCAGTGGTCCCTCCTCGCGGCCCCCCTTTCTGTCTGCTTCTTAACGACAGGGTGGGTTCTCCTGACTCGCGTGATCTTCCCCCTTCCCGCCACCAATCTCCTTGGTGAAAAAGACACTCTTCGTTCTCTCATTACTGAACTTGGCCCGCTTCGCAGAGACGAAATCGTTGCCGGCACAATCTTTGCGCTAACTGCACTCCTGTGGATCACGGGATCGGATTTCGTCTTCGGTGAAACGACACTGCCCGGATGGCGCGGACTTCTCGGCCTGGAAGGTCTTGTGGATGACGCCGTCGTGGCCGTGGCGATGGCGATTCTTCTGTTTGCCATCCCGAGCCGAGATCGTCCTGGAGAACGCATGCTCGAATGGCGCCACACCAGCGAAGTGCCCTGGGGGCTACTACTTATCTTTGGGGGGGGAATCGCCCTGGCCCGCAATTTTACGACCTCAGGACTGTCTGCCTGGGCAGGGCGTCAGTTTGAAGTGCTTACCGATGCGCCCCCCATCCTCCTCCTCGTGAGCGTTTGCATCCTTCTCACCCTCCTCACCGAACTCACCAGCAACCTCGCCACCACCGACATGCTTCTGCCCATCCTCGCGACTGCTGCGGTCACCCTGGGTCTTGATCCAAGGCTCTTCATGATTCCAGCGACCCTCTCCGCCAGTTGCGCTTTCATGATGCCGGTGGCCACACCACCCGCCACGATCATCTTTGGTTCCGGGCTGGTCCCCATCAAGGACATGGTTCGCGCGGGAATCTGGTTCAACCTGCTCGGCATCATTCTCATCCCCCTCGCCTTCCTGCTTCTCGGAGGATTTGTCTACGGCGTTGACCTACTCGTGATGCCCTCCTGGGCCCACTGAACACCCCAAGACAGATGCCAGCCGGGCCACCGCGCCTTTCCCCTTCGATCCGTCTCGCTATCTGTGAACCAGGAACGTGCATCCAGAGTAGAGGTTTCGCAGGAAGGGCATGGACCGGATCACCCCGTAATCGAAATGGTGAAGCGCAACCGTCAGCGGTTTCCAGGTCCAGATGGAGTAGAGGCGACTCGCCATTTCGAAGTGGTCCACCCGCATGTCCGCAAACAGGTCTTGGATGAACTCAAAGTCCTCCGGGCGCAAGGGGCGCTCGTCTTCCGTCATCACCTCCGGTTGGTAGGGAATCAGCCTGCGGAAGCGATCAAGCCCCTTGGAAAGGATGACCGGTTCCGTGAAAAGCCCCCACCCCCCAGGCTTCAAGACCCGGTGAATCTCTTCGAGAGCCGTACGCAAATCGAGGTGATGCAGAATATTGAAGCCCACAACACCGTCGAAGGACGCATCCCCGTAGGGCAGGCGGTTGCCATCAGCCACTTGAAACGAACAACTCGATTCATCCAGTCCGTTCACACGCAACCGTTCCCGGGCGACTCGGCACCCCTCCAGCGTGATCTCCGCACCGCACAAGAAATAGTCAACGCGACGCGCTCCCACCATGAGAGCCGAGTTTGTCCCGTCTCCTGATCCCAGTTCAAGGACACGATCGCCTTTGCGGCAGAGTTCGTGGAGTTGATGGTGCATCCACTCGGTCTTGTACACCGGAGTGGCCCCAGCACTACGGTAGCGGGCAA
>JAZALG010000046.1:0-14075 GCA_036229545.1 Planctomycetota bacterium
GTTGAAGAGGAAGTCGCTCCCCCCAGCCAAAGTGTTGAAGAGGAAGTCGCTCCCCCCAGCCAAAGTGTTGAAGAGGAAGCCGCTCCCCCCAGCCAGAGTGTTGAAGAGGAAGTCGCTCCCCCCAGCCAAAGTGTTGAAGAGGAAGTCGCTCCCCCCAGCCAAAGTGTTGAAGAGGAAGCGGAACCAGAAGTTGGAGATCTCTCAGCCACGGATTCAACTCCACTCCCCGAGCAAAACGACCCTCAAGAACAAGCACCTTTGACTGAAGAAGGGTTCGTGCCAGAGCCCGGTTTCAGTGATCCGGTCGAAAATCCTATACCGGCGGAAGATCCTGTACCGGCAGGGGATGGATCACATGCGAACGACGGTCTCACTGGACTCTATGAAGCGATCAACACCACCGATGTCGGTGTGGACCCACTCCTCGGGCAAGAAGATGTACTCACACACATTGACACGCCAGCCGTCGAAGACGTGCAGGCCGTGGAAACCGAACCCGTAATCCAGCGAGATTGGATGCCCGCCCCTCCCAGCAACTGGGGCACCTATCGGTCCTTCTGCATAGAAGTAAATCACAATGAAAACGCCCGCAGTAGTTTCCTCAACTGGATGGATCACACTCTTGATGGAAATACTGATGCAAGCCGATTAGGAATCGGGCACATGGCCGTCGGAAATGACGAAATCGCCAAGCCGTTCTTACAAGCATCTTCGGACGATCTATCACAATTACTCTTAGGCCAAGTCCAGATTCGAGAACATGACAGCAAGCAAGCCCTCGAAACTTGGGGCAAACTGACCAGTTCCCCCGAAGTTTCCAACCAAGCCCGTCTCTGCCTGCTTGAACAGTGTGTGCTCCGCTTTGATACAGACACCGCGAAGTCACTTCTGGAAACCATCAAAGAAGATGGTGGATCCGACCCGGCCAATACTGCGTTTGCAGAGGGCCTGGCCGCCGAATCCCAAGGTGACCACGCTGGAGCCGAAGCAGCCTGGCGCATCGCGATCCAACACCAACCTGATCACCACGAAGCTCTGTTTCATCTTGCGCGTCACCTCGATCGCACCGGGAATGATGCCGAAGCGATCGAGTGTTATGAACGTTTCTTGGCTGAGACGATGCACCCAAACGTCGGTGCCCTCATGAATTTGGGAGTCCTCTACGAAGACCTTGACGACTTTGCGTCAGCAAAGCGCTGCTACCAACAAGTCGTGCAGCACCAACCCACAAACCGTCGCGCCCACCAATTCCTTGAAGACGCTGACGCCTCCATAGACCAGTACTACGACGAAACAGGGAAGAGAGACGCAGACAAACAAAACGCTGTTCTGCGTATTCCTGTCACTGACTTCGAACTTTCTGTACGCGCCCGCAATTGTCTTCAGCGTATGAACCTCCACGTCCTCGGCGACCTCATCTGTCGAACGGAAAGCGAACTCCTTTCCTATAAGAACTTTGGGGAAACGAGCTTGATGGAGGTCAAAGAGATCCTCTCCAGTAAGGGCCTTCGTTTGGGGATGAGGGGGCAGAGCGTTGAACAACCCGAAATTCCCCAAGAAGAGGAAACCAGTGAGGACATCTTGGCGAAACCCGTCTCCGCTTTGGAATTGTCTGTTCGTTCCCGTGCGGCACTCAGAATTCTCAATCTGCGCAACATTGGGGAACTCGTCAACACTCCAACGATCACATTGATGTCCTGCAGAAATTTTGGCCAAACCTCTCTCGATGAGATTCAGAGAAAACTGGCCAATTTCGGCCTCGCCATAAACTCCTGACAAGGAGGGACGCCTCTTGTACGACTTCATCTCGGGCCGCCTCGTCGAACAAGGCCCCGGGGAAGTCACAATCGATGCTGGAGGAATTGGGTATCGAATCCTCGTGCCCGGAACGACAGCAGGAAGAATTGAAAGTTCTAAAGACGTCAAACTTTATGTCGAGTACAAGATCCGGAAAGAGCAACCCTGCCTCTACGGCTTCTCAAGTCAAGCAGAGCGAGTTCTGTTTCGGAAGTTGATCGGCGTCAACCGGATCGGCCCATCAATCGCCCTCGCTCTTTTGTCCACAATCGAGCCGGCCACTCTCGTTGCCAACATCGAATCGGGAGACAGTGCTCGCCTCGCACAGATCAAGGGCGTTGGAAAACGCACCGCTGAAAGACTTTGCGTGGAACTCAAGGGCCAACTCATCGGCCTCACTGACATTCCCGGGGTCATTGCCGACCAACGGGCATCTGTTGCCGCCGCGCTTGCAGCTCTGGGGTACCCGAGAGGTACGGCAGATTCGGCTGCCTCCACTGCCTGTAACACCATGGCATCCGACACACCGTTAGAAGATCTCGTCAAAGAAGCACTGCGCCACGCCACTCCATCTGGAGCGGCGGGGGCAAGCCTTTAGCGTCAGGCGTGCCCCAACTCATGTTCGGGGATCATCTTGCCACTCCCCAAAATGAGTAGTTGCAGATCGGCCGGTGTCACGCCCGCAAGGCGACTTGCCTGGGCAAGATTCTGCGGACGATGTTTCTCCAGTGCTTCACGAGCTTCTAATTTCAGTCCTGGGACCCGCCGGTAATTCGCTCGCTCTGGAAGAGTGACATTTTGAAGCTTGTGCAGCCGTTCTACGACACGTGCCTGCCTTTCAACATATCCTTCGTACCGGACATCCCATTCCACCTGTTGCACCCATTCTTCCTCTAAGTCCTGATCTGCGTAGTACGAATCTGATGCCATGATTTCCTTCGCCGAGAAGCCAGCACAGATCTTTCGGCGTCGCGGACCTTTTTTCGCACCCAAGCGAGAAATCGCCTGAGTCACCCGATCCTCTTTTTCTGCCACAGACTCCCTGACATCCGACGAGACGAGCCCCCACTGATACGCCTTGGGGACCAAACGACGATCTGCATTGTCCTGCCTCAATAAAAGCCGAAACTCTGCCCGGCTGGTAAACATCCTGTAGGGCTCTCGTGGACAGCAAGAGATGAGATCGTCGATGAGAACACCGACATAAGCCTCGTGACGACCCAAGACAACGCCCGCTTCACCACGATGACAACGAGCTGCATTGAGACCCGCCATTAAGCCCTGTGCTGCGGCTTCCTCGTATCCAGATGTTCCATTGATTTGGCCTGCAAGAAAGAGGCCCTTCACTGCGCGACACTCAAGTGTTGGGTGAAGTTGCTGGGCCGGAACAGCGTCATACTCCACCGCGTATCCGGGACGAAGAACTCGAGCCCCCTCAAGCCCGGGAATCGTATGCACCAGCCGCTCTTGGATTGACGAGGGGAGACAATTGGACAGGCCGTTCAAATACAGCGAGGGTCCACTGTACGTCTCGTGCTCAATGAACACCCGGTGGTGGTTCTTATCTGCAAATCGAACCACCTTGTCCTCCAGGGATGGACAATACCGCGGGCCAACCCCCTCAAGTGCTCCACGACCGTACGGGCTCTCGTGAAGGTGCGATCGAATCAGGTCATGCGTTTCGGGAGCCGTGTCAGTCCGAAAAGTTGGCACGGAATGGCGACCACGGGGAGGAAGGACTCTGAAGGAAAAACACCCATCATCTGGATGTCCCGCGTGCTGTTCCAAAGCGGAAAGATGAACGGAGTCGCGATGCACACGGGGCGGTGTGCCAGTCTTCAGACGCACCAGTTCAAGGCCTAGGGAAGAAAGAGAAGCGGAAAGATCCCGAGCAGGTGCCTCTCCAACACGACCACCTGCAGAGGCCTTGTCTCCGACATGCATCAACCCCCGAAGAAAGGTGCCTGTGGTCAGGACAGCTGATCGCGTCTTCAACAAGGAGCCGTCCGTAAGTTTCAGCCCCTGAAGAGTACCGCTCCGCTCGACAACCGCTGACACCTGCCCCTGGACAACAGTAATCCCTTCCATTGCATGAAGAGTCTGTCGCACAAACTTCGCATAAGCGTCTTTATCGACCTGTGCCCGCGGTCCTTGAACAGCGGGCCCCTTGCGCTGGTTCAACATTCGAAACTGCAACGCTGCATGGTCTGCAGCGACACCCATGATGCCGCCAAGTGCATCGACTTCCCGTGCCAGTTGCCCTTTCGCGAGTCCTCCAATAGAGGGGTTGCAACTCATTCGCCCTATCGCACGAGAATCAAGGGTCACAAGAATCACCCTTTCACCCACTCGACGCGCTGCAAGAGCAGCCTCTACTCCGGCATGGCCACCACCGACCACAACGACAGGCTCGGCAGATTCACGGTGATAAGACCCTTTGTGTGATCGCATGGTTACTCATTGTAGGAATTCCAATATCACACTCTGCCTCATCTCTGCTCAGAAATGGTGTAATTTTGGCTTCTGGGAGAAGCGCTATTTCAGGGACCCCGTTGGTTCTCGACAATCTGACCCTCACTGCGGGGCAACGTACCCTCGTGGAGGGACTCTCGTGTCAATTTGATGCTGGAGAGCGCATCACTTTGATCGGGCCGAATGGATCTGGAAAAACCACCCTCTTGCGTACGATTGCGGGGCTGCACACCGCGGACGAAGGCAGCATTCAACGCCCGCAAAGTCCACCGGGGATGCTCTTTCAAGAAGGCGGACTGTGGGACCACATGACTGTGCGGCAACACCTCGACTTTGTAGACATCGAAAATGACCCCCCATGGCGAGAACACCTCTTAGAGATTTTCAAACTCACCGAATATGAAAACCACAGGCCTGGGAAATTGTCCGCGGGAGAAAAAATCCGCCTCGCTCTCGCTCGCGTCTTCGCGGGGCGTCCAAGGTGGGTCCTCCTTGACGAACCACTGAGCCATCTCGACCCCGCGCTTCGTGCCGCTGTAAGGGAAACACTCCCTTCTCTCCTCCATGAGACAGGGGCAACAGCCATCACGGTCACCCATGACCCCGATGATGTTCTGCTCTTTGGGCAACGCCTTCTGTGCCTCACCGGAACGGGACCCTGGTGGCTCGGCGATGCCCGACTAGGGCTTGACTCACCGCCCACCGCGACTTTGGCGCGGTATTCGGAGCGGGGCACCCTGCTCGAAGGACTCGCTGATGGGGAAGGGTGTGTCAATTTTGGACTCGGCATATCGGCGGAGGGACAGACGCCTTCGCAGCCCTGCGCCGCTTACCTCGATGGGACGGCTCTCACCCTTGCTTCCAGTGGAGACAAAAACTCATTCCCCGGCATCTTTGTGGCTCCAGACCGCAGAGGCGGATGCTGGATCCAGGTGGAACAGCGCATGTTCCGCTGTGCGCAAAGCCCCGGTGCCCTTCTTCCAGGAGACAAACTCGCTGTTCGAGTCACTGGGGAAGCCCGTATTCTCGCTGTTGAAAGCCACTCCCCGTGACAGGCGGACGTCTTGCAGGGCTTCTCCTCCTCGGTGGCTTCGTTTTTGCCCTCGTGGTCCTCACGAAAAGTTCGCCGAAGGCACCACTGGAGTCTGAGCGCAAAACCGCTGCAGCGACTCCACATCATTTCACAGGCCCAACAACATGCCTGCCCTGCCACCGCCAGGTCGTCGACGAATGGGAAGAGTCCATGCATGCCCGTTCCTTCACCGACCCTCAAGTCCGAGCAAGAGGCCAAACCGACAATTTTTCAAAAACAGAATGCCTGCCGTGTCACGCACCGGCCGACATCTTCCGCCATGGCATTGAAGAAGGGTCTCGCGTTCTCGCACGAGTCGAACAGCGACTCAACGGCGTCGACTGCGTGTCCTGTCATCGGACAGCAAGCGGAATGGCCGCCTCTCGTGCCGGACTCAACGGCCTTTGCCAGCCAACATATCAGCCAGCCCTCTCGACTCACCTCCTGTGCGCAGGGTGCCACGATCAACACAACACTCACCAAGAGTGGCTCGCCTCGCCCGCCTTTCAGGCTGGAGAAGATTGCATGAGTTGCCACATGCCCAGGGTCAATCGATCAGGCACCGAGGTGGGTGCCCCGCGATCTGGGCGAAGTCATCGCTTCCTGGGAGGAAGAGACCGTGAGTTTGCGCTGTCCGGGTTGGAACTCACGCACCACATCGATCAAGCCAATGGAGTGCTTGTCGTGTCTCTCGAAAACACATTTGCAGGGCACAATCTGCCAACAGACTCGCGCAATCGGGCGATTGATCTTGTCGTCACGCTTTTTGATTCCCGTGGTGAGCCCTTACACAAGGCTGTCACTGAAGCAGGGAGAACAGAGGGGACTGCCCGTCTCCGATTTCGAAACCCCTATCGAAGTGCTGGCCAGCCCAACACTCAAATCCCACCAGGAGAGACAAGAACGCTCACCGTCGACCTTTCCCCAGAGGTACACCGCGCCACAATAAAAGTTCTCTACACACTGGAACCGTACATCCCCGACCATGCCGCCCACTGGAGTCAAGAGTGGGAAGTCCAACTCCCCTGAATATTGCCGTCTTGATCAGAAGCCAGGGCCATGAAACAGTGCTGCCAGTTCATCACAGAACACACTAGTCGAACCCTGCCACGCTCCGTTTCGTCCTCATTCTGGAGAGACCCGTGCCTTCCCCCGTGACACGCTTTGTTCTGCTCACACTTTTTGTTCTTCTCGCTCCAGCATGTTCGGGCCCTCAGAATTATCTCGAACGTCGGTACCACGACGTCAAAGATATTGTGGACCTGAAATATGGAGGTTCCCTCAACTCCATGGGGCTGGGTGTAAAGGTCGAAATCACAAACTACCTTGGGCTCGGTCTCGCCGGTGGGACCTACGAAGAGATTCGAGAGTCCTACGGTCGGCGACTTTATGTCGGGCCAGCCGAGTTTTTCCACCTCGCCTTTTTTGGAATCGACGGCCCGTCAATTCAGGAAGACACCCTCGATCCCCGATCTGAATCCTATGGGCTGATCGTCAACTGGACCCAAGAACAACGCCCTCCGGTGATCGACCGCATGCGCATTGGTGCAGAACTTCTCCTCTTTACTGGAGAAGGAGGGTTCTACCTCAACTTCGTACAGATGGCAGACCTCGTCCTCGGGATTTTCATGTTTGATCCAGCTGGAGACGACAACTTAGCCGACGACAGTCCCTGGTAGCCCCTTCCGAGGAATCCCACGTAAAAGGACGTCGTCCCCAAGAGGTTCGCTCCGCACCTCATCGAGGTGAAGTTTACGGGCAATCACGGCCGGATCCGATCCGGAAAGATCCAGCCCTGTGATTGCTGGGAGACAATCTTCTCCCAGCACGGATGGTGTCAGTATGACGGCGAGTTGATCCGCAAGGTCCAACTCCAACAGCGCTGTCAAAGTATGGCTCCCCCCTTCGACCATCACCCGATTCACACCGTGCTTGCCGAGAGAATCGAACACGCCGTTGCACCATGACGGCCCACCCGGAACGCGATGTACAACAACGCCTGCACGTTCTAGCCTCGCTTGCCGGCCCTCCTTCGCCTCATCCGTCGCATAAATCCATGTGGACATCTCCGCCGCTGTACACACAAGCGTCGAAGTTGTGGGAGTCCGCAGAGACGGATCGAGAACGATTCGACGGAGCGGGCGTTGGCCTTTTGCACTCCCCCTCGCTGTCAACCGCGGATCATCCGCCACCACCGTTCCCACACCAACCACGATTCCATCGAGAAACCCTCTCCACAGATGGACCCTAGCCAGGGCTTCTTCACCAGAAAGTTGAACACGCGGCCTGAATCCCTCTGGCTCCACAGCCGGGGCAATACCTCCTTCTCGAGACATCGCCCACTTCAGCAAAACATGCGGACGGCATCTCTTCAGGCTCTCCCTGAAATCCTCAAGGAGCGCTTCACAATCCGGGTCATTCACTAATTCAACGTCGACTCCCGCGAGTTTCAGCTTCTCCAGGCCCTTCCCAGCGTGATCAGGATGGGGATCGACGGAACCCACAACAACGCGGCGGATCCCTGCCGCAATCACCGCGTCAGTACAAGGTGGCTGCTTGCCGAAAGTGGAACACGGCTCCAAGGTCACCACCAAAGTTGCTCCATCGATTTTTTCGGTAACCACCGAAAGTGCCTCTGTTTCTGCGTGGAAAGCGCCAAAGTGTTTGTGGGCGCCTTCCGCGATGGGCTGGTCTTCACGCAACAAGACGGCTCCCACGGGAGGGTTGGGTTCCACGTCACCGCGATGTGCGACAGCCAACGTGACACATCGCCGCAAAGCATGTGCCTCTCCTGCCAACATCAACTAAACCGAAACCGGCTGTCGAATTGCACGGGGCGAAGAGGATGCCGTGCCAGTCGCCTCGCCGTAGAGGGTGAGTTCAGTTCCTCCCGTGATCTCGACCTCGACAAAAGCGCCTTCCTTTGCCGTCGCACCCTGAAACACGACTCGGTCGAAAGCCAAGTTCCGCCCGAAAAGACGATCGGCATCGCGACGACTCGCACCCTCAACAAGAACTTCCGTGGTCTTACCTTTCATCGATTCGTGTCGATCGAGCATGAGGCGCTTTTGAAGGGCAAGAACTCTTGCCAGTCGTTCACGTTTCACGGCATCGGGAATATCATCATCGAGATGCTGATATGCCGGAGTCCCAGGCCGAGGAGAATAGCGGAAGATAAAAGCCTGACTAAACTTAAGGGACTCGACCATGCGATACGTCGCGGCGAAATCATCATCCGTTTCCCCGCAAAACCCGACGATAATATCGGCACCGATTTCGATGCCTGGGATTCGCTCTCGCAACTGCTCCACAATCTCACCGTAGCGGCTCACCGTGTACCCCCTTGCCATTCGCCGCAAGACAGCATCACTTCCTGATTGTGGCGGAAGATGGAGAAAAAGCCCTGACTTGCCACAAGAAGCGATCCCATCCACCAACTCGTCATCCATCTCCTCAGGATGAGACGTGATGAAACGCACACGATGAAGGCCTTCGACATCTTCAAGCCTAACGAGAAGGTCGCCGAGGGAGCGGCCCACATGGCGTCCCCACGCATTCACGGTCTGTCCAAGGAGGGTGATCTCCTTCACCCCCTCTCCTGCGAGTTTTCCAACCTCGGACAAGATCTCCTCCATCGACCGGCTCACCTCGGGCCCTCGCGTTGCAGGAACCACACAGTATGTGCACCGCTTGTCACACCCCCGCATGACATTGACAAAAGCCCGGGTCTGATGAGGTCGCAGAGTCACATCGCGTGGGTATTCCACCTCGCTCGCAACGGACTCTAAGGCCAATACGCGGACGCGATCGGATCGGACACGATCTAAAACATGACCCACGCGATGGAAATCGCGTGTCCCCAAAACAAAATCAACCGAGGGCCATCGGTCAAGAAGGTCCTGTCCTTCTCGTTGGGCTTGGCAGCCAAGGATTCCAATCACTAGATCACTGTTTTGCTGCTTGAGAAGCGCCAACTCCCCAAGGTGGCTATGTACGCGATGCTCTGCTTGATCCCGAATGGCGCAGGTCACCAGTAACACTGCAGAGGCCTCTTCATCGCAATCTGTGAAATCGTAACCAGCTTTTCGAACGGCCGTCGCCATGAGTTCGGCATCCAACTTGTTCATCTGACATCCGAAGACTTCAAGTAGGACCTTGGGACCTCCCGGAGTCCCGCGAGGCGGAGGGCTAAGAACGGCATCGTTTACCATGGGTACATGTTAGGGGACAGGGTGCCTCTCGTCACAGGGGCACCCGCGTCTTGCACCTCTGCCTCCTCCCGTCTACGGTCCACCTGTGATTGCTGACATCGTCCTACTGGTTGTTCTCGCCGGAAGTCCCTCCCAGGAGGCTCAAGACGCAGGGAATGCGGCCACCGCACTCTGGGATTCCGGTCAGCGGCTTCGGGCAATCGCCACACTCCAAGAAACACTCTCGGAAAACCCTCAGGAAAGAGGATTGGCCCGGCGATTGGCCAAATGGCAACTCGCAGCTCACCAATATGAAGCAGCCCTCACAACAGCCACCACACTCGGAGACGAGGGAAGGAACGTGAAAGCTCACGCGTTCTATGCACTCGCCCGCTACGAAGAATCACTGGCATTTTTTAATCTCCAAGACCCCCTGCAAATCTTGATGCGCCTTGATGCCTGCGAGGTCCTCGGAAAGGAAGAATTGGTGCTCGATTCGCTGCAGCGAGCAATCAGCGTGCTGGGGAAAGATCATCCCCGGGTCCTCATCGCCGAGGGCAGTCAAAAAGCAAGAGAAGGTCTCCATGACGAAGCGGCCTCACTGTACGAACAGGTTCTCCTAAACGATCCCTACAACCTCCAAGCCCTTTATGGCTTAGGAACTGCTTTGGTGCGATCCGGATCTCGCGAGGAGGGGTTAGCGCTCTTGTCAGACCATCGAAGGGTGTTGCCCCTGATGGACCAACTCGATCATGCATATCGCAGTTTAGATATTGCTCCTCACCATGCACCCAACCATGCCCTCGTAGGCGATGCTCTCGTCAAACTCGGACGTTTCGATGAAGCCCACACCGCTTTCTCCCGTGCCATCGACCTTGCTACAGATGAGAGCCTCGTCCCCATTACTCTCAGAGCGGCTCGACTTGCTTCAGACCAACGAGATGATGTGGCGAGCGCACTCGGACTTCTAGGCGCGACATGGGAGCAAACTTCTAGCACGAGGATCGCTGTCCGCGCAGGAGACCTTCTCGTTGGGAAAAACCGCTTTCGCGAGGCTGTGGACTGGTATCAAAAAGCTGATCTCAGCAAGCCGAACGACCCCCAGATCAACAACCGCCTCCGCCTGGCGCTTGAGAAGGTGTCCGGTGACAACTGACGCAAAAAACAAAAATCGAAACTCGTGGAAAAAATTCTACGCCACGATCCCCACGACGTGTCTCTTTGCAACTCTACTTCTGGGCACCCTCACGCTCTCTTGTGGACAGGAGATCAACACTCGGGACAACAGAAATACGCTCTCATGGTTTGTCGATGTCACGGCCAAATCCGGAATCGATTTTCAACACCACGCAGGAGTGACTCCCGAAAAACACCTCCCCGAAACAATGGGAGGGGGCGGATTGTTGGCGGATCTCGATGGCGATGGTGATCTCGACGTTTATCTCATCCAGTCTGGGAATCTCGCCGTGTCCAACACCGTCCCGTCGGGTGAGCCAAATCGCCTCTATCTGAACCGCGGCAATGGCATCTTCGACGACCACACGGAGGCCTCAGGCGCTGCTGCTCATACGGGATATGGTCAAGGTGTGGCCGCTGGAGATGTGGACCTGGACGGAGACATCGATCTCTACGTCACAAACTTTGGGCCTGACATCCTCCTCCTCAATGATGGGACAGGAACCTTTTCTGACGGCACTTCGATGTCCGGGCTGGGAGATACTCGCTGGACTGCTGGAGCCTCCTTCTTTGATGCAGACCAAGACGGTGACATGGACCTCTATGTCACGGCCTACTTGGATGTGGACCTGAGCGCACCGGTCTGGTGTGGACGACACGAGGAGGGCTGGAGAAGTTATTGCAATCCGGATGTTTATGAAGGTCTCCCCGATCGGTTCTGGCTGAATTTAGGAGACGGAACTTTCAAAGAAGCCACCGACTCCTTCGGATTGAACTCTTTTGAATCCCCAGGAAAAGGGCTCGGTGCAATCCCTTTCGATTTCAACGGCGATGGTGCTATGGATCTATACGTTGCGAATGACAGTGTCGAAAATCGCCTTTGGGTGAATACCGGCAATGGATTCCGTGATGGAACACTCCTGAGTGGCACGGGCGTTAACAGTAGAGGTCTCACCGAAGCGGGAATGGGCTTGGCCGCGGGAGACGTCGATGGAGATTTAGACCTTGATCTGTTCGTCACCAATTTTGATGACGAATCAAACACCCTTTATCGCAACGACGGAGATGGCTTTTTTACTGATGTCACCCTTGCTTCGGGATTAGAAGCACCCAGTCGCCTTCCCGTGGGCTTCGGCGCGGTCTTCGCAGACTTTGATCTTGATGGTGATTTAGATCTCGCTGTTGCCAATGGACACATCATCAACAACATTCATCTTTATCACGACGGAAAAACACATGCACAACGAGCGCAGATCTTTGAAAACGATGGGCATGGCCTGTTTAGAGAAGTCAGTGAACAAGCCGGTGATCTCTCGCAAGACCCGACGGTAGGCCGCGGACTCTATGGAGGTGACGTGGACAACGATGGAGACATCGACCTGCTTCTTTTGTCTTGCGATGGGAAGGCCAAGTTATTTGAGAACCAACAGGCAAAAACCAATGCCACCATTTGGATTACTCTCCAGGGATTGCCTCAGGGGACCTCTGTAACATTTACGCTCGCCGACGGAACCAATCTTCAGCGACAGGCAGGCTTCCAGCCCTCCTACTACGGAGGCAGTCTTCCCGATGTACACGTCGGGCTCCCACAAGGATTTCCGACAGAGGTCAAGATTTCGCCGCCGCACCTCCATCCGACGAGGCTTGAGTGGAATAGTCCTATAAAATCTGGCGTGTGGCGGGTTTTTGGCTCCCCAGACGGGACATGGACAGCACACCGCCTCGGGAGTCGATAGAATCGAACACCCCATTCCTGCAGAGGTCCTTTCATGCACTCTCTCCTGCTGCTTTGCCTCCTGATCCCTCTTTCCACCTCAGCCGATGAGGAAGTCGTTGTACAAATGGACAATCAGGCGATCGAGGCAGCCGCATATCGCTCTTGGCTCTACGATCGTCTCGGGCCGCAAAACGCATTCCAGTTCATGATGGAACAGGCCGTCCTCGCAGTCGCCCGCGAAAAAGATCTTTTACCCTCCCAAGAAGAAGTCCAGGCGACACTGGAAAAAGAGACCACTGACCACACTGCCCGAATGTATGGAGGGGACAGATCGGCCTTTATTAACGCACTCGAAAACCGGGGCTACAATCTCGCTTCTTGGAATCGGGCACGAGGCAGCCAGTTATACGCGGAGATGACGACACATCGACTCGCTCTCGCAGCCCGCGTCGTCACGGACGACGACATCGGTCGGCACTTCCAACAGCGATTTGGTGAAATGGCCGAGAGAGTGCGCATCGAAGTCCTGTTCTTCGATATGTACGGGGATATCACCGAGCAGCCTGACGAGGATGTGACCGCACTCCGCCAAAAATCCCACCTGCGTGCTTCAACAGCACTTGAGATCATCGAGAAAACCGGGGCAATCGCAGAACTCGCTCCGACTGGAGATCCCATCTCCTCAGAATTCGTGAGAGACGGTTACCGCCTCGACTACCGGCGCAATGTGCTAGGCCCTGAAGTCGAACGTGCCGTTAACAGTTTAGACAACAAGGGAGACCTCTCTTCACTTATCGAGGTTTGGAACGGTTACTACATCGTTCGCCTTGAAGGGCGTACCTCGGTCACCATTGATGAGGTGCGAGATGAGTTGCGAGCCGAACTTGAGACAGCACCCCCAACGTCAGCCGAAATGGGGAAAGTGGAACGCGACGCGGTTCAAACAACCAACGCCCAGCTGATCATGCGATAAATTTTCGTGGGGTCAGCGCTCTTCCACCAATTCACGCCAAGCGGCTACAGCACGATCTCGTTCCACCTGTGATCCTTCCGGGTCATATCCAGGATCAACCCCCGTCAACCTCACGAGATTTTCTGCGGCCGTTTTCCGAATCCAAGAACTCGGATCACCCAACACCTCCAAGAGGTGTGGCACTGCCTCGGCATGGCCGAAATCTCCGAGGATTTCCATCGCTTGAATGCGGACGAAAGGATCTTCGTCAGTCAGAACAAGGAGAAGATCCCCCGCGAGTTCCTTAATGCGCCCGTCTTTCACTCGATTCACGGCATCAAATCGCTGCCCCGCATCCGGATCGAGCAATTGCTTGCGTAACTCTTCAAGTTCACCAGCCACAGTGGGGTCGATATCGTTCTGGGCAAAACCCATCCCCGGAGATGCCTCCGAAGCCGCAGCCAACCCCAGAGCAATATTGTCCTGAAGGTCAGTCAGCATATCTGCCAGAGTGTCGACCCGACCGTTGATCACTTCTGCGCGATTTTCTAGCAGATTCATCCGCTCGATAAACTGCCCTGTTTCTGCCTGGGTTCGGGCCAAGCGATCGATCTCGACCCCGACCTGATCAATGGCTCGTGACACATCGATCATCTGCGTCCGCAACTGCTCTGTTTCACTACGGGAGAAATCCACACG